>CAZTBE010000006.1:0-48780 GCA_964611745.1 uncultured Methanosarcinales archaeon
ATACACATCCTCTTGTAAGCTCAAAACATCCTGTCCTCCCTATACTTCCGGACATTGGTTTGTAGATTCTTTTTTTATCAAAAATCTCCCAGTCTTGATATGGAATATCATCAAGGGCTATCAAATTCCCCAGTTTATTTTTATGTATCTGCCCATCTTTTTTGATCCATAGATTAAGGACTCCAGTATAATCCTCTTCATTCTTCAATTTATTGCACAATTCAACAAAAGACTTTTCAGCCTCTCCAACACAAACAATGTCTATATTCTTTTCACTTATCACTTTTTCTGGAGCTGTTAATGCAAAGGAGCCTCCAAAAACCACTTTAATATCCGGATTAACACTTTTTGCAGCATTTATAAGTTTCATACCCATTTCAAATGTCAATTCAACAGCAGATACACCAATTAAATCCGGTTTATATTCCTCAACCACCTTCACAAAATCTTCTACCATGTCTGTTTTGTTAAAATATATCCCTAGATCCTCAAATTTAGTCTCTCTTACCTGCAATGTCCTGACCCTGGCATCATCTCCGGTAAACCCTCTTGTATTGTAGAATGTAGTATCAAATAACTTAACTTCGTTACTTGCTTTTTTTATACAGGCAGAAAGCGTAGCTAAAGCTGGGGGAATTAAAGTATCCATAGAACTGTTTGCATGCACTAATAAGACCTTAAATTTATTATCGCTGTTGTTCATTTTCCATATTATTTTAGTTATTGGGATTTTATTGTCAATATAAAAAGTTTTGTATTTTGTAAGGTTGGTACGAAAGTCGGTGCTTGTGCGTAAATTGCCAAATCAGAAAGCTCTGCAGGTTGTGCACTACGACCTGAGCAAGACTTAGTCTTGCGAAGTTGAGAGGCATCCTAAGGCCTGGCACAAGCACGAATTAGACTTCGCACCAACCTTGTATTTTATCTAAACAGCCTTAAAATCAAAAATATTTATAAATGCCCAGACATTAACTTCTATAATGAAAAAATTAAAAATAGAGTATTATAAAGATAAATGTATTGGTCAAGGAAGCTGTGCAGCTATAGCCCCGGACTATTTTGAGTTATTAGGAAAGAAAGCAGATTTGAAAGATTCTGAAAATATCGATAAAGACATTTATTCCATTAAAGTGGATTGTGATGAACAAACTGCAAAAAGCCTGATAGAGGCTGGAAAGGCATGTCCGGTAAATGCAATAAGGGTTATTGATACTAAAAAAAATGAAGAGGTAGTGGATGTCAAACTTAAAGAGGATAATACCAAAGAAGTTACTGCAGAGTATGATGATTCAAAGGAATTTGTAATCGATGACAAAGGATATTTTCTAATAAAACTCAACAGGAAGGCTAAAAATATAGAAATTGCTTTCTGCAATGAGAAAAATAAAATAGTTCTGAAAGTTACTGGGAAAAAACCCCTCGATATATACCAGACCATCCTAAATAAGGAAAATATTGATATAAGAAAAGATCATGCAGCTTATCTTGGAAGGGAACTGCAAAAAGCGTATTTGGCTTTAGAGTACAACCTGCAGTATGTACAGGACGATGAACTAGAAATCAAATAATATCCCCATAGATTTTATTCTCTTCATTCGATTTTATATGATCCAAAAGCGTCTTTTGTAATTTTAATGTAAATTCTTTGTCTTTATTATCATCAAAAACATTTATCTTCTCTCCGGGGTCTTTCTTTAGATCATACATTTCCCAGCTATTAGGTGTTTTATTGTAAATCAGTTTCCATTTTTTAAGTCTGATACAAAAAACATTATGCTTATGATGGGATGGCCAAGGGCCATACAAGCCTCCAGTCTCTGAGAAAGCAACCCGATCCTCTTTTTCTTTGCCCTCAATAAATGAAATCAGGGATTTTCCCTGTAAATGTTCATATGATTTATCTGCGTTAATTTTTAATATATCCAGTAATGTTGGCATAATATCTATAGTTCTTGTTTGAAAATCTATTTCCTTCCCTTTTGTTCCAGGTACGATAAGCGAACAAAAAACTTTTATGGTGTAATCATAAGTAAACGTACCGTATATCTTCTCTCCCATCTTCTCTCCATTGCTTGTTCCATGATCGCTCAAGAAGACCACCACAGTATTATCCAGCAAACCTAAATTTTTTATGTGATTAAAAATTTCTTCGACATACTGGTCTAATTTTTTAAGCCATGAATTATAATTTCTTACATTAACTTCGTAATTATTAAAGTATCTTTTATCAAATTCCGTATATTTTTTGCCTACATGTGTAACACTTTGAACATGAAGATCAGTATATTGAAGGAATAAAAAGAATGGTTTGCTGCTTACTTTTGTTATTATGTCCTTATGGATCTTGGTTACATCGTCCTTGTATTCATCATAGGCACGGAGTGTATCAAATCCCTGGGGAGGGACATCTGTGTCATAGGCTAAATTACCTTCAGTATAAGCTCCTCTCTCATGAAAGTATTGGGTCAGTGTTTTGCAAATGTCCTTTTTGAATTTGAACATACTAAAATAAGCGTTAACTCCGTGTTTTGAGGGGTATAAGCCTGTAATTATGGAATAGAAAGATCCCAGGGAATAAGGAACAGCAGTGATCATATCAGAAAATAAGTAGCCTTTCCTAAGAATATCCATCAGGTTTGGGCAAAGACGGATCCTGTCTCCCCTTAGACCATCCAATACGATAAAAAGTACATTAAATTTTGTCATATTCTCTCTTAGTTTTGATCAAGATAACCCATGTCTCTTAGTTTTTGCTTTATTTCCTCTTCGTCTTCCTGTGCAGATGGTTTTCTTTTATCTTTCTCGTCTTCTTCAACCCTGGATAGAACTTGTCTTAGTATGTATGTCACATAGTCTGACAAAGATTTAAAACCTTTGTCATCTGCTCGTTTTTTCAGTTTTTCAGTTAAATCTTTAGGTATTGATAATGGCATTTCTTTTGGGTTTGTCAAGAAACTCACCTCGATTTTTAGTATAATTTTATTTGTATAATAAGAAGTTATATTGTATTTTTATATTTTTGCTATTTGTTGGATGAGTGCATCAACAACACTAAAATTTGATATTTTGTAAGACATCCTGTATATTATTTTTTTCCTGCAGTGTTTTGACATTTACTTCTGAATAGACAATTCTTTTATTCTGCAAATAAGATTTCGGTTTAAATATGCTTTTAAGCACTTTTCCATCTAGATCTTTAGGTAACGAGACATCTAAGATATGCAATACAGTTGGAAAAATATCATATATTGAGGCATTTTTAATAGTTCCTTGACGCATTTCTTTCCCACTGGCTAATAGCATCCCGTAAATATCAGAAAAATGCTTCCCTCGAAGATGCATCTCAACATCATCAAATAGTGTATTTGAATCATATGAAAAAATGACATTGTATTTGTAATTTGGAAGTGCCACTATATCTGGTACAAATTTAGTGTAGTTACCTGAGTAAATAACTTTCTTTTTCTCTACAATTTGGAATACTTTCTCATTGGACAAAGGGTCACGTATCTGTCTAAGATCTCTAATTAAATTATCTCTTAATTTCCAGTATTTCATATCCTTTAATTGATCTTGTCTTATATATATTCCAGGATATTTGTAATACACACTTGAACTTACAGATAACTTTCTTTGAAAAACTTCTCTGCTTCTTCTTGTTTTATTAAAAAAGAGGATTAGTTCAGATAAATAGAATTTATTCAATTTATTATAGACCTTAGGTATGACTTTTTGTTGGAAAGTTCTGTTGTCTTTTAAAATTCCATTTTTCTCAAGCCATACCCTCATATTGAGGGACCTTATAGGGCTACTACTAAACCCATGGTCTGAAACTACAAATATGTAGGGATTTGTATTTTTTGTGGAAAATGTTTTTATAAGATCATCTATGTAAAAATCTATTTTTTTAAAAAATTTCAACATAACATCTTTCCTATCCAAAAAAAGATGCTGTAACATAGCAGTTTCATCAATAACAAACATAAAGAAATCCCATGGCTCATCCATCAATTCTTTCAGTGTATAATATCTCTTCTCTAGGATATCATACAATTTCTTAAGAAAATCGTATCTTCTTTCAATGATATATTTTTTATTTGGTAATAATCTATTCTTTCCATACCTTATACGGATTTCATATTTATGTTTTTTTAATACAGACATAAGTTTCGATGGATAGGAATAAATTTTCTCTTTTTGTGGGGTTAAAACACCAGATACCATATACCCATTTACTTTCTCTACTGGATAAGTCATAATGACATTTATTACGCCGCATCTCTTTTTGTAGTGTGACAGGATTTGCCATATTTTTGCAACTTTAATCGATTTTGAATTTATAAGTTTCCCTAAATCGGTTGTATACTCATAGATTCCGTGTTTACCTGGATTCTTTCCGGTAAAAAGAGACGTCCATGCAGAAGAGCTAAAAGGAGGGATGGTGGTTCTTAGGCTTCCTCCAGATCCTTTTTTAAGTAACTTTGAGAAAGCAGGTAACTTTCCTTCATCTATCCAAGGCTTCAATAAATCCCAAGGCACTCCATCCAGCCCTATGATCAAAACACTATTTTTCATTTTATTATATTAAGTTTACACAATTTAAAAATTTAATCAATATTGTCAAAACTCCAGCTTAATAAAAGATTTATTGTTTCTTTATTTGATAACTTCTTTATATATCTCTAAAGTTTTGATGACATTATGTTTCCAAAGTAATCCTTTTTCAACAAATTTCTGACCTTTTCCACCCATACGGGTTCTAAGATCTTTATTTTTGAGAAGCAAAACAAGTTTTTTTGTCAAATCCTGCAGATTATTAGGATCCACCCTATAGCCCGTAACTTTATCAATAATTGCATCACCAGTACCCCCCGATTTTCCCCCTATAACTGGTTTTCCTAAGTATGAAGCCTCAATATAAACAATCCCAAAACCTTCAATACCTCCTTTTTCTTCTATAGTTCTGCTCATAAGGGCAAAAACGTCGCATAAATTATAATAATTCGCAAGCTCTTTGGATACAATAAAACCTAAAAACCTAACATGATTTTGTAAATGTAATGATTTTACAATACTCTTAAAATAAGACTCTCGCTCTCCATCACCAACAATTAGATACATAAGATTCGGAACTTCTTTTATAACTTGCGGCAACACTTTGATAATTAAATCAATCCCTTTCCTATCATTAAGAGGCGCAACTGACAATAAAATTGAATTATTTTTCAAACCTAATTTTTTTATAAATTCTGATTTTTTTTGAGTTACTCGTAGCTTATCAATGTCTACCCCATTAAATATGACCTTTACTTTATTTTCATTTGTATTTAATTTTGCTAGACTAGCCGTATAATTACTCACAGCAATAATTTTTTTTGGAAATAACAAATAAGATCTAATTAAAAAATTATGGAAAAAGTTTCTTGAAAATACATCAATACCATGGACAGTTGCTACTAATGGGATATTTAAAAATTTAGAACCCATCCAACAAAAGAATGTATTTAATCCAACAAAGTGAATATGAATAATATCTACTTTACTTTTAAGTTTAATGATTTTATTTAACATTTTAAAATTAAAGATTAGACCTTCAAAGAATTTATGGCACTTTAATCTATATATGGTCACATTATCGATGATTTCGGTCTTATCCTCTTTATTCTTATTTGAAGTTATTATCCGAACATTATGCCCTTGTTTTACAAATTCCTTAGCTTGCTCATGGACAAAGATACCTATACGTGGATTTTCCAGATATGGATAAATGTAACTGATAATTGCGATGTTCATTTTATGGAGTTTTTTAATTGATTAAAGATAAGTTATTCTTTGTATTGGGGTAATTATGGTATTATAAAAGTTATGAATTATAGAAATCAATATTCTTTGGATTTTATTATCTCTGTAATGTATTAAAAATGAGAGACTTTTCAATTGATTAAATTTATAAATGCAATCAAATATCAACTAACAAAATATTAACTAACAATTAAAATTGATTAATATTTAATCAGTTTACAAATGAAGAATAAAATTTTAGTTACTGGTGGAACTGGATTTGTAGGCGCAAATTTAGTTAGAAAACTATATCAGCATAATAATCAAATTACAATTTATTCTATTAAGGGGCCTATACATCCTTTTCTCAAAGGTCTTAAAATAAATATAAAGGAAGGCGACATTCGAGATTACAAATCTTTATTAAAAATAGTAAAAGGTCATAAATATGTATATCATCTTGCAGCTCTTACCTACAATGATGAAGAAAGAAAAAAAGAAGTGTTTAGTGTAAATATAAATGGGACAGAAAATGTAATGAAAGCCTGCTTAACTTCTAATGTTAAAAAGGTGGTGCATGTAAGTACCTGCGGAGTATTGGGATTTTCTAAGAAGAGAAATGTTCTATTGAATGAGAACAATAATCTGGACCTTAAGGATAATATATACGCTAAATCAAAAAAATTGGGTGAAGATATAGTACAAAAATACGTTGCAAAAGGATTAAATGCCACAATTGTAAGTCCTTCATTTGTAATTGGACCCGGCGAAATAGATTCCTCAAGATATCTTTTAGCGAAGAGTATTTCTAAGGGAAGGGTAACATTTACTTTTCCTGGAGGGGGGGGAACTGTAGGGATAGAAGACCTTGTCGATGGGATTGTTCTTGCGATGAAATGGGGAAAATCTGGTGAAAGATATATATTAAGCAATGAGAACGTATTTTTAATAGATAGATTTAATCTAATGGCTAAAATTTTAAATAAACCCAAAATCAAATATATTATCCCCAGATTTACTTATTATCTTATGTATTTTCTTGGAGTTATTGTACAAAAATTGGTTAAAAATCCGCCTATTTCCACTGAAATAGTAAGATGGTACTTTAACTATAGAAATTTTGACAATTCCAAAGCAAAACAAGAATTGGGATGGAAGCCTAAGACTTCTCTAAAGGAATCTATTAGAAGAACTATAGAGTATTATAAATCAATTAAGGTATTATAATTCATTAATTGATTTATTGAGAAGATGTTATATTTACGCTAAAAAGTTAGTTTTTGCAATTGTTTTTAGGCAAAAAATTAACTTAATGTTTCTAACTTATGCCCTCTATTTCCATTGTGCTTGTTACTTCTGGTATATACTGTTGCAATTCTCTTCTTTTTTCTATGTAAATGTCATATAAGTTTCTTTGCTCTTTAGGGTCGGTTCTTAAATTATAAAGCCCAGAAGATAAAATTTCTGATTCTCTTATCTCTATGAGTTTCCAATCTCCTTTTATAATTGCTATTTGTTGCAACGCCTCTTCTATTCCAGATCTTCCATATGTTTCAGAGGCCACAAATTCTCTGCCATATGGGCCTTTGCCTTTCATTAATGGAAGTAGACTTACACCATCAATACCCTCTGGAACTTTAAAGCCAATCGTATCAAGAAGGGTCGGTAGAATATCTATTGTGCTAACTGGAGTTCTAATTCTTTGTGGCTTTAGCTCTTTCGGGTAATAGATTATAAGCGGAACATGAATCATTGCTTGATACATTGATTCACCAGTTACAATACCATGGTCATAGTACTCAATCCCATGATCTGCTGTAATGATTATTAGTGTATTATCTTTAAGGTTTAACTCATCTAATTTATTCAATAATTTTCCAACATTACTATCAGAGTACTTTATTGCAGCATCATATAATTGGAAAAAATCTTCAGGTTTAAGGCTTGTGAGTTCTTCAAAAGATGCTGTGGATTCTTGTCTTTGAGGATAAGACTCAGTATTATTTCTAAAATCTTTTAAATACTCGTTATTTAACTTATATGGGTAGTGAGGGTCTGCATAATGAACGTACAAGAAAAAGGGCTGATGCTTGTTTTTATCAAGCCATTTAAACACGTTTTCATTGACTTCTGATGATGATACACTACCATCCTGGTTTATTAAATATTTATAATTTGGGAAAAATGTATATAGGGTTTGCCTAAGACCAAACCATTCGAAGGTATGTTGAAATTCAAAAAAATCCATTCTGTCCTTATAAGTATTAAACCCTTGCGCTATACCATATTTTGCTTTATAAAATATAGCTGCAACAAATCCTGCTGTGTTGTACCCTTTGGCCTTAAGCATTTCTGCAAAAGTGGTCTCTTCAGTGTTTAGTTCCTGGTTGATTACTGATGTACCATGGTGAGATAGAAATTTACCTGTAAATATTGATGAAATAGCCGGTAGCGATCCTGAAGCAGGACCTATTGCAATATCAAATACCGCAGCATCTTTTGCAAATTCGTCAATGTTTGGGGATGTGTTAAAAGAATAATCGTAAAGCGAGAGGTGATCCGCCCTAAGAGCGTCTATTTCAATGAGAAGTATGTTGGGATAAGCATTTAATTCTGCATTTGCTGCAGAGCCTGGAATGTAGTTCAATAAGTAAATATCCAAGAAAAATGAAACTATGATAAACATTATCACGGCAAAAATATAATTTTTGGCAAATTTTTTAATCTTCCACTTCTTCATTAGATTAATAATACTATATACTCCATTTTTCGCCTTGGTTAGTAGTAAGATCCAGAAAATTCCAACAATAAAAAAAACTATAAAATTTAGGGAAAGACTTACTGGATTCCAAAATACTATCTCAGACAAGATAAAACGATTTAGAATAATTATTGGATAAAAAATTAAGAGCAATAATAAAGCACTTGCAAAATAAAATACTGTTAAAGTTTTTTTAGTTGTCTTCAATTTTATAAATATTCTAATTAACTCTATAAAAAGACTTAGAACGACAAAACCAAGTGTATATGCTACTAAAGGTATTAACAAAGCCTGATAGAACTCAAACCATTCAAAACTCCAAACAGCAATTCTTATTATAATCTCAATTGTTCCATGTATAGTCCCAATTAATAAACCTGTAAATGCTGCTAATTTGATATGCTCTAAAAACTTCATTTTAATTCAATATGCAATCACTATTTTTAAGTAGATTTAGTATTGTGGGTCTATTTTTATATTTTTCTTTTCATTAAGTATAAAGTCCTTTCAGAATCTCTAATCTTTTGAGAATCCAATATAGTAAAATATTCTTTGAATGAATCTTCAAAAAATTTTTGAGTGTAATCTGGAAAAATATCTTCCATCCTTGATAGAAGTCTTTGAACTTGGGAATCACTTTTTGGAATAAACTCAATAACAAGGTAATTGCACATTTTATCAAAAAACTCGCCAAGTCTTTTAAATGGCAGATTATTAGAGATTACTAAATGGTGAATTAAAGCAAGTACCAGTACAACATCTACATGAATACGTTCCAGAAAAGGCATCCTTTCTTTATTACTCCACCCAATACCAGAACTGGGATTTACTAAGTCTATCAATAGAGGAAGTAAATTTACATTACCATTCTTAACACACTCAATGTAGTTTTTTTCAACAGCAATGGGGTCATTGTCAACAGATATAGTTTTTACCCCCATACCGCTTGCAATTCTGCTAAATATTCCTATATTGGCCCCCAAATCAAGAGCATCTTTTGGATTGATTTTCTTTAAAAACTGCCTTACCAGCTCTTTTTTGTGTTCAAATGCCATTTCAGAGTAATTTGTATCTTTATAGTAATCTGACCACGTTGTTTGTTCTGATTTTAATCTTATCTTTTTTATTTTATTTTCTAATTTATCAACAAATTTCATAAGGGTTTGCTTACTTGTTTTACTGTATTTCTTCCATTGTTTTGGTTTATCTGCAAACTGTTTCTGAACTGTAGAATTGACATGTATATGGTATAATGGAATATATTTAAAATAGGTATTAAAAGGAAGCATTGATGATGCCAGACCAATAGGTATCCCATCCAAATAAATCTGGGATAATTTATTTAGATTTATATTTTTATAAGCCATTAATGACAATGGTGCAATAAAGTGTCTGCAAAACTGCTGATATTTTGGAGCCCACGGCATTTTATCATTGTATTTTTCGAAAGATAATGTATCAATCAAAATTGGTTTATTGTTTTTAAATTGGATATTATATGCAGAACAATCTTTTAATGTCATTCCAAAATCTAATGCTATATTTTGAATTTTAAGTGTTGTCAGAGCAGCATCTTTCAATTGGCTAAAACACCATTCGTAAGGGTATGATATAAAATCTATAAATTCTGGTTTAATCACTTTGTAGGCTTTATTAGAAATTGCATATTTACTATCAACTTCTTCATGTAGGACCATTAAATTAGAATCTATAAGTCTTTTATAAAGTCCAGAATTAAGCAAATAATCATAATTCTCCTTATATTCAATATTAATTTGTCTGTAAACTACACCGCCTTTGAGAAAAACAAATCCACTTGGGTCACGAAATGACGCAGGAATACTAACATTTTCCATTCTACTATTATTGACTTTTAATATAAATAATACTAAATTTATGATCTAAAAGATTATAATCAACTGCTTTTTTTAAAAATATTTGAAAATAGTTTTTTAATCGGATTCCAAAAATATTTTACTATAAAAGCACCTATAACTGCAAAGAGAGCAACAATTAATGGCCATATTGTATTTATAAGAACTCCCCCTGTCGAAGGGTCAATATAAGCAAACACACCATTACTTAACAAAATACCTGCTGTAAGTATCATCAAAAACATTGAATATATTTTCTTCATATTTATATTCACCTTTATAGCCCTCCATTTTGATGTTTAGTTTAAATAATTTTTGTTTATTTTATTTATAAATAAATACCCATATTTGTTCTATCCCGTCTTGTATTGGGAATCCTCCACTTCTCACTGTCTCCTGATAAGTCCAACCAAACCATGATTTTATGTACCGGACATGTTGAATATAACAATTAATTAGCTTTTAAATAAAGACGCTTCTTTAATCCTTATTCTGGCATTTTTCAGGTCACTAGGATTATCTATCTCAGTCCAAAATAGGCCATCAGAATCTATTCCATAAAAATCATGTTCCTTTGATACATCGCTAAAAATTCTGTAGCACCAATTAGAATAATCGCCATCCTTGACAAGTTTTTCTAATCTTGTTATGATTTTAGTGGTTCCTTCCTGCGAAAACTTGGCAGGACCTACAGCTTCTCCAGCAATTTCTTCTTCTTCCATTTCCTTGTTCATATGGAAGATTTTATTTTGTTTCATTTTTACTTTAAACATGTCGCTTGTTGGGTTAATTTTTTTGTTGATAATGATGCAATCTTCATAATTAGAATCCAAAATTTTCTTTAATAAGTCAGGATCAAAAATCAGATCAGAATTAAGATAAATAAAGCCGTTTTTTATTTCATTTCTTGCAAGCCACAGGGAATAAGAACTATTTGTTGTTTTATAATTGTCATTTTTAATGAATTTTATAGTTAAATCATCAAATTTCTTGTTGGAATTGATAAATTCTTCAATTTTTTCACCCTTATGGCCGACAACAATAATAATATCTCTAATGGTATTTTTCTTTAGGGCATTTATTTGGTATTCTAAGATATTCATATTCCCCACTGTTAAAAGACATTTTGGCATATCCTTTGTATATGGGAAAAGTCTGCTTCCAATCCCTGCTGCTAGTATAATTGCTTTATTCATTATAAGTAGGGAAAATATTTCTTTTTAATATCTTATGAATTTTATAGTTTACTATTGAATTTTTATAAGGGGGTATATAGACTTATATTTATATGTTTTCTACAATAATAGTGCCGACATTTAAGGATAATAACCAGAATATCCAAATATTTATTAATACTTTAGCACTCGCGTTGCAGATATGAGAAAGACAACCAAAAATAAATCGATTTCAAAAAGCGACTTTGAAACTACTATCAATATTGATGAAGTACATAAAAAAGCAATAGATATGTTAAAAGACGTAAAGAAAGTCTTAGATAAATACAAATTAGTATATTGGATTGAAGCAGGTACCCTATTAGGATATATGCGGAATAAAAAAATAATTTCTTGGGACGATGAGATTGACCTTGGGACATATGCAAGTGAATTCCCAAATATAAAGGATGTAATTAAGGAACTTGACAAAAAGGGGTACATATCAAAATTCGCTTATGATCGGCTCAAAATATGGAAGCAAGACTGGAAAATAGGATATATGAACATAGATCTACATTTATGGCGCCTTGATAAGGCGTTTTATATTTGTGATTATCATGAAGACAAGAAAACTATTTTTTCAATGTTTTTTAGAAATTTGGAAAAATTAGAAAGATTGTTATCATGTTTCGATTATAAAAATAAGGTAGAATATTATCGATTCGAAAACATAGCTAAGGTACTATTGTCTAATAACATAAATCCAAAAGATTGGAAAAATATTCAGTTTATTAAAGGACCTTTTAATAGACAAGAATCTTTTTTATTAAAAAGCCATAGATTTAATTTTGATAGTGACCCTATAAAAAATTTTATATCATCAAAATTGGCATACGCAATAATTATAGGGTTATTTAATTCGATTCCTACAATATTAATAGGAAAGCTACACCTTACCCTAAATAACCTGTATAAATTAAGAAGATATGATTATAGTTTATTAAAGATAAAGAAACACTATTTAGAAAATTTATCGGTAGTAAGTTTTTATGAAATTAAAATTAAAATTCCCAAAAAAAGCAAAGATTATTTGAAAGACATGTATGGGAATAATTGGAGAATCCCTAATACAGGCTGGAAGAGAAAGGACATGGGTGTTATATCAAAATAAAAAGAGTTGAAAACTATATCTTAAATATTACAGCACCCTGATTTTGAAGAACGGGTTGAAATAACCCAGATTCTGTAAGTCCTTGCATCTTTCTATTTGTTTCTTCTCCTCCAAACTTTCTTGCTGTTTGCCCATCTATAATTAGATACTCATAATTATTATTTTTCAACCAATTATAAGTTTCTTGTGCGGTTTGATTAAAGCCTTCTTGCCTATAGCTACTTACATCATCGCACCAATGGCATGTATACATATCCATCCCAATAATAGGCCCGTTATTTTTAAATGTGAAAACATTCGAGTTTTTAGGTAAGTTATCTTTCATCCACACATAGGATCCAATTTCTTCACCAGAAGTCCAAAAAGCTCCTGGCGGCCAGGTTGCGGTGTTAACTGCTATTTTCTGTTGTGTAGATGTAAAGTATATTCCTGTTAACAAAATTAATAATACAGCATACTTTCCTATATTTCCTATAGATTTCTTTGATATGTTCATAAGATTAAATGCTCCTTCAGCAGCTAAAATGCATACTGGTATTGCCAATAACATCCATGCCCTAAATGGGGATATCTTTATAGGCATATTAATAGCATTAACAGCATAAAATGTAAGAATAAACCATACCGATGTTATTCCAAGCCAATGATTTTCTTTCTTAAATAAATTTTTAAATCTCAAAAATATGAATATCAATCCAACTACAGTAAGTACAGATAAAAATACTCCAATTCCTATAGGGTTATTTATCATATTCTGCTCTTGCGCAATAAAGAAGTCCTTAAAGGTATAAACCCTGTCAGCGGTCCCGCCAACAGCTAATGCAGATATAGCTCCTCCGACATCTCTTCCAATTGTCCCAAGACCCAAACCCTCTAAAGTTTTATAAAAACCATATTTAATAATCATAGGAATCCACCAGAAAACAAAAGAAAGAAGAACCCCCCCAATACCTGCAAGCGCGTCATAAAATAATATTTTCTTCTCCAGGATAATTTTTGCTAAAAAATAGAATACAAAAAAAAGACCAAAATAAGTGCTGTGTGTAGGTGAGGATGTAAGGGCAGTGACCATAACCAAACTGGCCAGAATCCACCATTTTTTGTCATATCTTATTCTTTCTACTGCATAAAAAACAACAAAATACAATGGAACAGTTAGAGATATCCCCCATATAAAATGGGACATGTAAGCAGGGATTGATAGTAAAGCAAAAGTTGCAAACAATGCCTTATTCCTATTATGGGTAAATTCCTTAACAAAGAAATAAAAGAAAACTGTACCTAAAGAGATAATCAGTGCATTAAAGAACTTCGTAGTCCAGTGAACAGAATCATTAGTCTGATGCAATATTCCAAGCAATATATCATAAGCCGGAGGGTAAGGATTCATATAATGTATGCGCTCTGTTGTCTGTGTAAAGGCATTTTTCTCTATGGAAAAGTATTTTACACCAATAGCATGTGCCCATGAATCATCATCCTCTAAGTAAGGGTAATTAAAAGCTCCGGTACCATAAATATAAAAATTAACAAAGAAAATAACAAGCATGATAAAAATACTCAGATTTATCTTTGTCAGTTTAAAGGTAAAACTAAATTTCTTATAGTTCCTGAATAGATAATATAAGGGGTAAATTAAGCTTAATGCAAGAATAATTCTCCAATCGGCAGGTATTTTAATTATATTAAGAGCCAGTGCTAAAAAGGGCAGTAATGAAAGCCCGAAACCCAGCCTCATTAAATTTCTTTCAAGAAAGTTTTCAGAGTTTTTCACAAAAGAAGAAACAGTAAAACCTAGGCCATAGCAATATACAAAAAACAGCAGTATGGTTACAACACTCATGGAACATGGTTAAAATAGCGGATTTAAAAAGATTATTGTTAATTAGTCCATATGGGAATATATCCACTAAAATAAAAAAGGCAGATGCTGTGGCAACATAGCAGCATATCTTATTATTTCAAAATAATAATGCACCAGGTATAAAGACAAAATCCATAATAAAATAAATATGGTTTTTAATTTGTTGTTCATTTTATTTCAGCTCATAAATCAATATTCTATCTCCATTATACTGCGTCTGATCATACAGATTTATTGTATACTTTTTTAATAAGTTGCCTGTCAATTCCAAAATCCTTGGACTATAACGAATTTCGCTAACTACAGAACCCTTATCCTCAATCTGAAATCCCTCATTAATCAATATGTGAGTTATATTTAATCTTTTTAGTTCTTCATAATAGTCTTTTTCATTCTTAAATTTGGAATAATCAACGTAAATCTGTATTAGCGGATCAGCCCAAACATAGTCTCTTTCCAAGAAAAATCCTTTCCATTCCCTA
Organism: uncultured Methanosarcinales archaeon; assembly: GCA_964611745.1. Lineage (GTDB taxonomy): Archaea > Nanobdellota > Nanobdellia > Woesearchaeales > GW2011-AR4 > JACPJP01. The sequence goes on from CAZTBE010000006.1 coordinate 15,091, forward strand.
AAAAGGAGTATCCTTGAGTTTTCTGGAAGATTTGAATTGATGAACATAGAAGGTTCATACATAGAAACACGCTTCGAATAAAAGCTTTCTTCTGATTCTAATCCAAGAGGTACAAGCATATCTTTAGCATTTCCACCAACCCATATTAGAAAATTAAAGCTAAAAGTAAATATTAGCAGGATCTTTAAGACTTTTGAAAGATACTTATTTTTGAATAATTCTATTATGACATAAGAAGAGATTATTGCTATCAAAGTTCCAACAAAAATGATATGTTGGACATGGAATGATGCAAAGAACCACATAGTCATGTAAGCAAATATTAAAAAAAACAGCAGATTTACAGTTCTATTCTTTCTGAGAAAAAAGTAAAGAGGCAAAAACACCATAAAGAATGGTCCCAGTAATTCGCCGTCATGGACACTCCTATTATCATCATTTTGTTTCTGCACATGTATATCCCATGGGACCCTTATATAATTAATAATGCTTAGCTCCCTTCCCAATAGGACTTCTGATTCACGTTCTTGATGCTCTTTATCCCAATAGTTCCCATCAAAAAAATCATTAAAAAGTGGCCAAACAGGGTTTCCAGTAAAGAAATAACTTTTTGTTAGCCAGGGCATAACGATTATGAAAACAATCAATGAAAAAACAAGTATTTTAAAAAAAACATCCTTATAATTAATCTCATTCTTTGCCAGCCTTAAAAACAGGTTATATGCCAATAAGATTAAGATTCCAATTGCTCCTATGATTCCAAAAACCTTTGATGAAATTGCAAATCCTATAAATATTGCAGATAATATCAGCCACTGGTTATTCTTTAAATCAAAATACATAAACAGCGCGTATATTGACAAAAAAACAAATAATGCCAGTTGAATATCTATAAAGGTCGTTGAAACGACCCCACTTATCTTAGGAAAAGTATAGAAAATCAAAGAAGCCAAAATTGCTATCCTCGTATTAAAAAATTTTTTGCAAAAAGAGTATATTGCTATTACAAATATAACACTTAAAGAATATGCAAAAAGATTTGATAGAATTCCATTATGCAATAAAAGCCCAATAAGATAGATAAAATTAACTAATGGAGGAAGATTTGCGTAAATGATATGAGGCAGATAAATAATCTTATGATTTTCAATATATATCTTAGGAACAGCAAGATGATAAGCTACCGGATCTACATTCCATGGGGGGGAAAAACTGATAATAAAATTAAGTGCGACAAATAACAATAAAAACAAAAGCAAGATGGTAAAGAAGTTAAATTTGGCTTTTTTTATTATTTTTTTTAGATTTCTAAATGAATGAAACAAAAGTGAGATTATCTTTATTATATCCTTGATTAATAATATCAAAAGCAATAATAAGATTGAGATAAATATTGATTTATATAACAACCCAGCAATCCCCAAAAAAAAGGCAGCATAGGCTAAAACTGCCAATCCCAAAGGAAAAGAGAATATGAATCTTAGAAGATCGGAATCAAACTTTACGTGAATTAGCTTCAAAATTTTTTGCCCTAGTGCAACTGCAACTAATGCAACAAAAATAAAGTAAAAGATTTCTATCATTTTATTTTCCAACACTTAATTTAATGATCTCTTTGCCGCAAAGATAACCATAATATAAGAAGTTGCTTAAACTTGAAGTGGTTTTTGATTTTCCTTTTTTTCTATCCGAGAATACATAACTAACCTCCTTGATTTTAAATCCCTTTTTAACTGAATCATAAGAAAATTTTATGCAATATTCCGCATGTCCTGTTGTTATTAACTTAACACGTGAAAAAACTTCTTTTTTAACTGCATAAAATCCTGAAGTTAGGTCTTTCACTTTTAGTCCTAAAAAAATGTATGCTAAAAGGTTTACAAGCTTACTTGCTAAAACACGCATAAATAAACGCTTATCTTTACCTCCACTTACATATCTAGAAGCAATGACCACATCATATTGGGGGATATTCTCAAGCAACTGGGGTATAACTTTTGGCGGATGTGATAAATCACAATCAAGCCACATTACAACATTTCCTTTTGATTCTTTTATTCCTCTCCAGATTGCAGAAGAAAGGCCTCTTTCATTTGTTCTTACAATAAGACGTAGATTATTATATCCTTTTTGTAGTTTTTTTATTACTTGTTCTGTTCCATCAGAACTATTGTCATCTACTACAATCACTTCGAATAAATCTTTTCCAGTATAATGATACACCTGCCTGATAAGTTCTTCGATATTGTCTTTTTCATTATATGTCGGCAGTATTACTGATACCTTTTTCCCTTTCATTTTTTTATTTAATTTTATCCAAGATATTCCCAATTTTCTGTGATGATATAAGAGAACAATTTTCCTTCATTTGCTAATTTTGGAAAAATATGCTTGTCAAATGTACCTTTTTTCGGAAGGTAAGAAAAAATTTCTGGCTGGAAAATATATATTCCTGCATTTACAAATTGGTTTTTTGTTTTATTATAAGCGACTATCTTATTTCCTTCAACAATAATGTTATCAGGTACGGTATTCTTCCTTGTAAGGGTTACTCCGATAGTTGCTATGGAGTTGTTTTGTTTATGTAATTCAACCATTTTGTTTAAATTAAAATCAAACTTAATGTTAATGAAAATAAGAAAAAAAGTTTTGTTTATCTTCCCCCTAATTAGATTCAAAGCTCCTGCTGTTCCCATTAGTTTTTTTTCTTCTACAACATAAACATCTAACTTCAATTTGGAAAGTTCTTTTTTAAGGTGTTCAAAATTTTTATCTCCAATTATATAAACCTCTTTAAGATCGAATTTCATCAATTTTTTTACATTTTCTACAACAACCTGGGTGTCTATTTTAATATTAAGACCTCCGCCAAGAATAACAAGATGATTTATCCCATGTCCTTTAAAATACTCGTTGATTATAAATTCAAAAGCCTGAGATCGTTTTTTAATGAATTTGCCATTTACTAAATTATCAGCTTTTGAAATGAGTTCTTTGTCTATCGATATAGAGATTTTTTCCTGCATGACTAATTGAGGATTACACGCTTTTTTAAAAGTTTTGTTATTAGATGTTTATAATGGGTAAGGCTAATCCGTTACATTTATATACGATCAAGTATTCATTATCTCAGAAAGTAGGAAAAAGTAGGAAACTGGTAATTAAAATGAATTGCAGATTATGTAAGAGTGAAAAACTGGAAATGTTTCTGGATTTGGGTTTTACACCGCCATCTGATAGTTTTCTCACAAAACAGGAGCTTAACAAACCAGAGACATATTATCCCCTTCAGACCTGTATATGCAAGGATTGTGGATATATGCAGCTGGGATATACTGTTCCAGGAGAAGTGTTATACTGCAGAAATTACCCTTATGATAATTCTACATCTACGTCTTTTCGAAAACATTTTTCTGATATGGGCAAAAAAGTAACTGAACAATTTGAATTAGCCCCAAAATCTCTTGTAATTGATATAGGCAGCAATGTAGGCATCTTATTATCAAGATTCAAAGAACTGGGTATGAATGTTTTAGGCATTGACCCTGCAAAGAATCTCGCTAGTAAGGCTATTGAAAAGGGTTTTGAAACTATCCCAGAGTTTTTTAACTCAAAGTTGGCAGAGCAGATAGTTAAAGAAAAAGGTAAAGCCTCAATCATAACAGCTACAAATGTTTTTGTTCACATTCCTGACCTGGATGATTTTATGGAAGGTATAGATATACTGCTCGATGAAAATGGAGTGTTTATATTTGAAGTTCAGTATGCTGCTATCCTGATTGAAAAATTGTTATATGACATGATCTATCACGAACATCTGGGGTATATGTCAGTTAAGCCAATTGTGCCATTTATTAAGAGATTTAACATGGATGTATTTGATGTAGAGTTAGTAGATACTCATGGTGGCTCATTAAGAGTATACATAGGGAAAAAAGGAAAAAGGGATATTTCACCCCATGTGCAGGAATTTATAGAAAAGGAAAACAAAATGAAGCTGTATTCTATTGATACCTTAAAAAAATTCGCAGAAGATGTTAAAAAACACCGCAATAGTTTAGTCTCTTTATTATTAGAATTAAAAAAGCAGGGGAAAACTATCGTAGGGATAGGTGCACCTGCAAAAGGCAATACACTTCTAAATTATTGTAAGATTGATGCCAACATTCTAGACTATATAACTGAAAATGCCGAAACAAAAATCGGTCTTTATACACCGGGAACACATATCGCTATACATCCGGACAGTAAATTATCAGAAGACAATCCCGACTATGCACTTTTATTGTCCTGGAATCTTGCAAACGAAATTATGAGAAATCTTGACAGCTTTAAGAAACAAGGGGGAAAGTTTATTATTCCGATGCCCTTTCCAAGGATTGTTAGTTAGGAAGAGGTATAAATGCTGCAAATTAAGAGAATTAAATCTGTATTTGAAGACGATCGTGGAGCGATTTTTGATTTAGTTGACAAAGAGAAAATCAGCCATATTGGTATGATTATCTCAAAGAAAGGGTCTGTAAGGGGCAATCATTTCCACAAGGATGCAAAACAGATTACTTACATTCTCTCAGGGAAGATTGAATTGACTGCAAAAGACGTTTCCATGGAAGGCACTAAACCCCAAACAATCATGATGGAAGCAGGAGATATTGTTACTATTCCATCTATGGTTGCTCATTCACTTAAAGCTATAGAAGACACAACCTTCTTGATATTTACAGATAAGCAAAGGTGTGATGGTGGATATGAAGATGATACACATAAGATTGAGCTATAATTGAGGTTGCACAATGCTACCAGTCTATGAACCGTTTTTGAAAGGGAATGAAGTAAAATACGTCATGGATTGTTTTAAGACTAACTGGATTTCTGCTTTTGGAAAATACAATTATGAGTTTGAGAAAACATTCGCAGCCTATTGTGGAGTTAAACGTGGTATCAGCGTAACAAGCGGCACTGCTGCACTGCACCTCGCAGTCGCTGCCTTAAGAATTGGAAAAGGAGACGAGGTGATTATTCCGGATTTTACTATGATTGCTCCGGCACTTGCAGTTGCATATCAGGGAGCTGAACCTATTTTTGTCGATGCCGAACCAAAAACCTGGACAATTGACGTTCAGAAAATAGAAGATAAAATAACCAAAAGAACAAAAGCAATCATACCAGTACATATCTATGGGCATCCTTGTGATATGAATCCGATTATGAAACTTGCAGAAAAATACAATCTTAAGGTTATAGAAGATGCTGCAGAAGCGATTGGCGCTTTATATAATGGAAAAAAGGCAGGCAGCTTTGGGGATATAAGTGCCTTTAGTTTCTATACAAACAAGGTCATAACTACAGGAGAAGGGGGCATGGTCGTAACTAATGATAATAAACTGGCAGACCGTGTAGAAAGTTTAAGAAATTTTTGTTTTGATAAAGAAAGAAGGTACATCCACGAAGAGATAGGTTTTAAGTATCCGTTGACAAACATCCAGGCTGCTATTGGCTTGGCACAAATGGAGTATATTGAAGATATAATAAAGAAGAAGATAGAGGTTGCCCGTACTTACAATAAATTATTGAAAGGTATACCCGGAATCACTCTTCCTTATGAAGCAGATAATGTCAGAAACATTTACTGGATGTATGGAATTTTAATTGAGGGTGAATTTGGTGTTTCAAGGGATAGGTTAAAGGAATTGCTTTTTAAGAAAGGTATAGAAACAAGGTTTTTCTTTACAGGGCTACACAAGCAACCACCTTTTAAAACAGAAGGCACTTTTCCAGTAAGTGATGCTCTTGAGAAGAAAGGGGTTTATCTGCCATGCAGTCCGCATATTTTGCCAGAGCAGCTGGAGTTTGTAGCAACATCAATAAAAGAGGCATATAATGAACATAAACAATAAATTTTATTTTTTAATTCATTCTTTATTAAATAATTTATATCAATAGTATTTCAGAATTAGGTAATGTAACAATGGAAATCGACGAATATAAAAAGATGTATGACCTTGAAGAATCACATTGGTGGTTCTTGAACAAAAGGAAGCTGATATTCTCATTTTTAAGGAAATATTATCCGAAAAAAGATATAGAGAGAAGAATATTAGATGTTGGATGCGGCACAGGAATAATATTAAATGAATTCAACAAGTACGGAAAAGCTTATGGTATTGATTTGTCTCAGCATGCCTTAAAATTTTGTAAACTTAGAGGATTAAAGAATGTTACTAAAGGTTCTGTGCTTGACATACCATTCAGATCAAATTATTTTGATATCATAGGGTGTTTTGATGTGTTGTACCATAAAGATGTAAGTGATGATGAAAAAGCATTGAAAGAGTTGGCAAGGGTCTGCAAAAAAGGAGGTAGAATATTTATTACTGACTCCGCATGCAAATTCCTTTTAGGCAGGCATGACATCGCATCACATGCAAGAACAAGGTATAATGCCAATGAAATTCAGCAAAAGTTGAAATCTGCAGGATTCAAGATTGAGAGATTGACATATTACAATTTTTTCCTTTTTCCTTTTGTCTTCTTAAAAAGAAAACTGGGCATCTTGTTTGATACAAAGGGATCAACAGACTTAAAGAAGGAAAATCCTTTAGTAAATGTTTTGTTGAAATTCATAATGTCTATAGAAAGAACCCTGTTAAAATGGATTAATTTTCCTTTTGGAGTGTCATTATTCTGTATAGCAAAGAAGTTGTAAATAAATCATATAGTTAAATAGACGATTTCCTAAAAATCATTCTATATCATAAATAAATATTGAATATCCTATTTTCTCTATAGGTTCATAACTCTTAAGCCAATCATAGCAAGTCTTATCAAATAGATGGATATTTAGAAGATTTGTGACACTAATAGCTATTTTTCCTTTTCTCTCCGAGCAGTTCTCATACCTACTCTCCAAATAATAGCTATAATCCGGATCCCAGGGCTGGAAGTACGGAGAAGGCATATAATCATACGAGATTCCATAATGTTTTGGATCTACAGAACCGAAATAACTCAGATTTATTTTATCTATATTATTTCTTTCCATAAATTGTTTCAAACCCATTAGGTCTTGGCCCAAATCTATGTCTGTACCGCCACTTATTTTCCATCCATTATTAGGGCCTAAGCCAAGTATGTTTATGTAGGATAGATAAAAAGGCGCAATTGATATAGTAGATAATACATAAAAAAACAGTAAAGCGCCAATAATCCAATGGAAGTATTTTTTCCTTTTAATCTTAATATTGATTATATTGCTGACCAATACAAAAACGAAAGGATATATTGTAAATATATGTCTTATACCGGCCATTTTATCAGTATTAGAAAATATTATGAAAAATAACAATATTGGTGCTATCAAAGATAAATATGTTACTATGTCTTTTTTTGGTAGTTTTTTATGAAATACTAAAAGCAGGAGTATCATTATTAACAATGGTAAACTTGTTTTTAGTAAGAATGAGACTATCGGAAAATACCACACAATACCCTCGGTTATATTGCCAAAAACATATCCATAACTTTGCTGAAGTGATAGGTAGAAAACAGTCCCTATAGTGCCAATAAATAGTGGTGCTGGAAATGGAACTTTATCATAAATAAAAAGCAAAGGTTCTGAAAAATAAGGTATTTTACCCAATTCTGCTCTAGCTTTGTCTCCATAATGGGTGGGAGGCAAAGTATCATTAAATGTGCCAAATTGGAATTTGTAGAACACAAATATTAATAAAAATGTAATTAGGAATATAACTAAAAAATACCTAATTAATGTCTTTGTTCTGATATTATTTTCTTTCTTATATACAGCAGTAAATCCTATTATAACGTAAAAGAGTATCAACAGAATAGCAGTTGTTTTTGAAAGCTGTGCAAGCCCAAAAAAGATTCCAGTAAGTATAAGATTTTTTTTAGATGGTTCTTTAATGAGTTTCCAGAAATAATAAGTAGCAATAAAAATCATCATTGCCACAACAAAATCAGATACTATCAAGCCAGAATAAGCTATTATAGTGGGGTTAAATGAATATAGCAACAATGCTATTATGCCGCTTTTTTCTCCATATAATTGTGTAGACCAGCTAAGGACATAAAAAGCAAGTATTAGGGAAAGAAAAACAAATGGCAATCTTGATACAAATAGAATTTTCTTAAAATCGTATCCTGATTCGAATAAAGCTTTCTGGCCTATATCCTGGCATTCTATGGCTGGATTTTCTGGTGGCACCCATATACTTCTGTCAAACTTGAGGGGAAGCAAAAAAATGCTATTGACATAATAAGACAATGGCCCATGGTCCATTAACAGCATATACCTCATATAACCAGTATCAAATATTGCTTTTCCATGTGCTATAAAACAGCTTTCGTCCCATGTAACTGAATTTTGTTTTATTCCTATAAATGCTTGTATAGATAATGATACCAGAAGCAATAAAATTATAGAAATTTGTATTTTTGAATATTTTTTCCACATCATTTTCACGACAATTGTAAGTTTGTTAGTATTAGTTCATAATATATCCTCTAAGCTAATTTAGGTATATATTTAAATATTATAGTTATTTCCCTGAAAATATGAAAATAGTAGTCACTATACCTGCTTTTAATGAAGAAAAAAGCATAGGGGATGTTGTAAGCGAGATAAAGAAAGTTATGGAATTGGGTAATTATAATTATGCTGTATTGGTTGTAGATGATGGGAGCAATGACAAAACAGCAGAAATTGCAAAAAAAGCTGGTGCTATTGTCTATTCTCACCCAAAAAATTATGGCTTGGCAGATGCTTTTCGAACAGAAACAGAAAAGGCTTTAGATTTAGGTGCTGATATAATTGTTCATACAGATGCTGATGTACAATACCAGCCGGAAGAAATTCCAAAATTGATTAATGAAATTAAAAACAATTATGACCTAGTTTTAGGAAGTAGGTTTAAAGGCAAGATAGAGGGTATGTCATTTATAAAAAGGCTAGGTAATAAAGCTTTCTCAAAGGTAATTTCCAGTATAACTGGAATTAAAATTTCAGATGCCCAAACTGGCTTTAGAGCCTTTACCAGAGTGGTTGCAAAAAATATACAGATAAATTCTAACCATACCTATACACAAGAGCAAATCATACGTGCTGTAAAGAAGAAATTCAGAATTAAGGAAATTCCGATTTATTTCGCTAAAAGGAATGGAAAAAGCAGGCTAATAAGCAATCCATTTAAATATGCAATTAGGGCATGGATAAATATAATAAGAACTTACAGAGACTATGAGCCATTAAAGTTTTTTGGTATTATAGGGGGAACAATATTTACACTAGGTTTTGCACTTGGAATCTATTTGGTATATATCCAATTTTTTGCAGAAGGAGTAAACAGGCATTTAGGTTTAATGATGTTTGACATACTAATCCTGAGTATAGGATTACAAATCATAATATTTGGGTTCATAGCAGATATGCTAAAAAGGTAAAATGCTCGGAGAATTCTTTTTAATAAGAAGGAAGATACTTAGATTGTTTAGAGGTTTATTCAAAAACTCTGATATTGTTCTGGATATAGGTTGCGGACAAAACCCATATTATCATCAAAGTATAAAAGCCAAGATAGTTTGTGCAGATATAGCTCTAACAAAAAAAACTCAAGTAGTATGCAATGCTATATCTCTTCCATTGAAAAAGTCCAGATTTGATGGCATTGTATGCGTAAATTCATTATATTACTACGATAATCCCTTTAAGTCCGTAAAAGAGTTTTCCCACATTCTAAAAAAAAATGGAAAACTTGTCATTATAATGCCTTTCATCTATCCAATTCATGACGTTCCTATTGATAAGTACAGATTTACAGAATATGGAATAAAGCAACTTCTAAAAAATGATTTTTACATAAAAAAGATAAAGGCAGTTGGAGGAATCTTCAATCTTCCTGCAGTATTTTTCCATTCGCTAATCAAAGGGATACCTTTAATTGCTCCTAAATCTATAAGAAAAATAACCAGTTTTTTAACAATTATAGTTTTCTATCCTTTTTATATTATAGCCCAGCTAATAAGCCTGCTTGACTTTTTGGACATATCTGAAAGGTGGCCTACATATTATTTTACAGTAGCAATTAAGAAATAAATACCTATTATTTATTATTAAAAAGATTTATAAAGACGGTATTTTTAGCTCTTATTATGATTTTTGAAGAAAACAAAACAATTGAAAAAATAGGAGAGAAATCAGGTTACATTTTCAGCTATTTTCTGTTCACAACAATTTTATTTTTTATATTGATATTATTGAAAAAAATTCCTGAATCGTGGTCTTACATTCATGTCATGGGAATCACAATATTAATTGCTCTAATCGGGGTTGCAATAAAGAGATTTTTGAAATGAAAGAATTAAAACAATTTTTTACAGGTGCGAAGAAAGGTATGGGCAACTTTGGACATAACATAGCCCTAATAATCAATACGATATTATTGACATTTGTATATTTAATTGGAGTGGGATTAACTTCTATATTTGCAAAAATAGTGGGAAAACATTTTTTAGAAATAAAAATATCAAAAAAAGAAACCTATTGGTCTGATTTGAACTTAAAAAAGAAGCCTATCGAAGAGTATTACAGGCAATTTTAAAATAATTTTATATGAAAAATTAATTATATTCACGATAAACAATGATATCTAAAAAAAATGAATTTATAATGGGAATTGCATGTTACTACCACGACTCATCTGCAGCCTTACTGAAAGATGGGATTATAGTAGCTGCTGCTCAGGAAGAGAGATTCACAAGAAAAAAGCATGATACCTCTTTTCCAATTAATGCGATTAAGTTTTGCCTAAAAAGTCAGAATATAACCATAGATGATATTGCATATGTAGGTTTTTACGAAAAACCGTTTCTTAAGTTCGAAAGAGTTTTATCTCAGCACTTGGAGATGTTCCCTAAAAGCTTTAAGACATTCTTAAGTTCTATACCTTCTTGGATCAATGAAAAACTAAGAGTTACAAAAACGATAAAGAAGAAGTTAAAATATAAAGGAGATGTTCTATTCATTGAACACCATCTTGCTCATGCTGCAAGTTCTTTTTTAGTAAGTCCATTTGAAGAGGCTGTGATTATTACAACCGACGGTGTTGGTGAATGGACAACTACAACTTATGGTTTTGGAAAAGGCAGTGGCATAGAATTAATTAAAGAAATTAAGTTTCCTCATTCTATTGGCTTGCTTTATTCAACTATAACGGCATATCTTGGCTTTAGTGTGAATAACTCTGAGTATAAGGTTATGGGGCTAAGCCCTTATGGCAACATGGATAAAAATACCAATCCATATTACAAGAAATTGTGGGAAGTCATAGATGTAAAGGAAGATGGAAGTTTTAGATTTGATATGGGTTATTTCATTTTTCATTATGCTGATAGGATGCCGTCAAAAAAAATGTGTAAACTTTTAGATGGGCCAGTAAGAAGTCCTGAATCAGAAATTTCTCAAAGGCATAAGGATATTGCAGCGGCAGTGCAGATGATAACCGAAGAAATTTTAACTAAAATTATTAATCACATCTATAAGGTAATCAAATGCGATAATCTCATTCTTGCAGGGGGTGTTGCATTAAACAGCGTCTATAATGGGAAAATATTAAGAAACACAGATTTTAAAAATATTTGGATCCATCCAGATGCAGGTGACGGCGGCACAAGTATAGGAGTTGCTTCTTATATTTACAATAGCATATTGGGGCATAAAAGAAATTACATATTTAGGAATGCCTACCTTGGCCCAAAATATTCCACGCAAGAAATCATGTCGTTTTTAGATAAAAACAAGATAAAATATTCTGAATTTAAGGACGAAAAAGAGCTTATAAAAACTAGTGCAAAGATGATTTATGATAATTATGTTGTTGGATGGTTCCATTTGGGGATGGAATGGGGCCCAAGAGCATTAGGAGCAAGAAGCATTTTATCAAATCCACGCAATCCTAAAATGCAGGAAATACTTAATCAGAAAGTAAAACATAGGGAAAAGTTCAGGCCTTTTGCTCCGGTTGTTTGTGAAGATGACGCTTTAAAATATTTTGATAGTGATGTGCCGATTCCGGAACCAACTGATTACATGCTGATGGTTTACCCGATAAAAAAAGAATGGCAAAAAAAAATACCTGCTGTGACTCATGTTGATGGCTCTGGAAGGCTGCAAACAGTAAGAAGACAACAAAATGTATTATACTACGACTTGATTAAGGAATTTGGTAGCTTGTCAGGAATACCTATCTTAATAAATACTTCATTCAACATAAGAGGAGAACCGATTGTATGCACGCCTTACGATGCCTACAAATGCATGATGGGAACCGGTATAGATTGCCTGGTAATGGGAAAGTTCTTAATAAAAAGGGAAGACAATCCAAAAGATATGTGGGATAGTGAGAAATATGCGAAAGATTAAAAAATTTTTAAAGATATACAAAACAACTGCAGTAATTGTTTTAAATGTAATTATTTTGTTTATCATAGCCAATATTTTTCTGGAGATAATGATTGTCAAATTTAAGGATGTTAGCAGAACTCCATTAACTTATGGGATGGAAACCCTAAAGAGGGTTTACCCAGATCTTTCAGAGGCCGAAATAAAAGACATGGTACTTGGAAGTTGGGATGTAGAATTTGAATATGAGCCCTTCACCCAATTTACGACAGTTCAATCTGGAAAATATGTTAACATAGATGAAAACGGTTTCAGAATTGTTGAAAATCAATGTAAATATCCGATTAATGATAATAATTATAATATTTTCGTCTTTGGAGGTTCTACGGGTTTTGGAGTGGGAGTTGCAGATAAAGATACAATACCCTCAAATATGCAATCAAAACTAAGAAAATATCATTCTAAGGTATGTATATTTAATTTTGGCAGAACTATGTATTTTAGTAGCCAGGAGCGGGCTTTATTGGAAGTATTAATACTTAGAAATCAAGTACCGGATATGGCAATTTTTATTGATGGTATTAATGATTTTTTATTTGCGGGTTCAGACCCAGCAGTTACCAAACTATTAAATGATGTTGTTAGTGGTAAAAATAAATTAGGCATTGTTTTATCATACCTCCCGATAACAAGAGTTTATACCTTTTTTGATCCCTTCAGGCAAAAGCTACAATCTAAATCAGAGAAAGAATTAAAAGAAACTATCCAAAGATATCTTACCAATAAAAGAATTATTGATGCAATAGGCAAAGAATATAATATAAAAACTTATTTCGTTATCCAACCTACACCAACGTATAAATATAACTTATCGAATCATATAATTTTTCAAGAAAATCCGGATATCTTTGATATTCATGTGGATAGTTTTTTAGGATATAATGTCCTTGAAAAGCATTACCATAATTTAAAGGGTGGGGATAAAAGGAATATTATCTGGTTAGCAGATATGCAAATTGATAAAAACGAAAATCTTTATGTAGATGCTGTACATTACAATGCTAATTTTAGTGAAGAAATTGCTGGTGAAATAGTAAATATTATTAAATATGATGTGATTAATAAATAAAATAATGTCAAACAACAAATCACTTTTAGGGGAAACATGGGACTTTTTGAAAGCCAGAAAAGCATGGTGGCTTGCTCCAATAATTATTATGCTTATTTTAGTAGGCATATTAATTGTATTTGGGCAGAGTAGTGCGGTTTCTCCATTCATTTACGCACTTTTCTAAGAATCTCCAATATCACTATTCGATGTATCTTTTATAAGCCTCATTCAAAGTAACAAATTCGACATCATTATGTTTTTTTACTATTGATATAAACTTATCCAGGTCTTTTACAGCCAGAGTAGAATCTCCACCACGATATGTTGCTTCAGAACTATGTGTCATAACAACAAAAATAAATGGTTTCTCTGACCTATCTGCCTTCTTATAATATTTGACAAAAGCCTTATTCAGTAAAACTGAATATATCGGATCAGCTCTCATCTTTGAACCAAAAAAATCAAAAGTTGCAATAGGAATTTCCACGATGTTTGAATTGTTGTGATTTGTTGTTTGATAATTAGATATGCTCAACCTCCAAGGGTAATGTCTATTAACTTTACTCCAATCATGCTTCATTGTATCGTTAGTGTGTCCTTTTATACCCGGAACAGCAGAACTGTCAATTTTAAAACCTAATTTATTTAACGCTTTTGCTCCTTCCGAATCCAAAGCCCAATTGCCCCACCTGAAGCTTATAAGATTTTTGTATGTGTTTTTTCCAAGGTTTTCTTTTATCAATTCTTTTCCAGCCTTTATTATTCTTAATTTCTCTTTATAATTGTAAAAAAAAGCGCTTGTCGCATCAAATTTTTTTGAAAGTTTTTTTTGTATTGAAAAATCAGAATCAGCATGTAAATGTAACCCGATCTCATGCCCTTTCTTGATTACATTGTTAAGTTCTTTTTTTATCTGTTTGTAATCTTTTCCTTTAGCTGAGAAACACCGAGTAGATAGAAAAAAAGTTGTTTTAATATTGTGTTTATCAAAAATTTTCATCAGATTCCTTATTCCATAATAATAGCCTTGAAACGCTTCAGGATTTTCCATTTGCCATACTCTTCTTTGACTTTTCTCAACATAACCAGATTCTGTGTCCGTAGTTATTACAATAAAGAAGGGATATTTTTTTGAAAAATTATTTTTATCGTATCTTCTAAGATTTCTTACCCTAACCCCCATAGACAAAAATCGTAAAACTCCTCTTCCAAGCACACTTGAAAAGAATCTATACCACAACAACTGAATTTCTAAGGATGTTTTCATTTTAGTAGATTCTTATATATTTTAATAAATTCTTTTGATATTTTATCCCATGAATAATTTTTTCTTACAAATTCAGCAGCATTCTTTCCAAGCTTTTTTGATTTCTGATTGTTTTTTAATAAGGTAATAACTGCATTAGCCAATTCTTTACTATCTTTTTGCTTAACTAACATTCCATTATAACTGTTCTTTATAACAAAAGGGATGCCTCCTACCTTAGTCCCAATAACTGTACATCCAGATGCCATTGCCTCTAATAAAGATAAGCCTAAAGCTTCTGTACCGGTCTTGGTTGAAAGTGAGGGAATAATAAAAATATCTGCAAAATTATAATATTTAGCAATTTCTGAATTAGACATAGAGCCAAGAAACTCCACATTATCGCTTATTCTATTTGCGCCTGCACTATCCTTCAATTTATCCAAGTAAGGTCCTTCTCCTATAACTAATAATTTTATGTTTGGGTAATGCTTCAACACATCTGGCATAGAGCTTATAAGAAATTGCAGCCCTTTTTGGTCACTTAGTCTTCCAACAAAAAGCAATATGCTATTCCCTGAATATTTTTTTGGTTTTTTGATGCTTCTCTCTTTAAATCTATTAATATCAATTCCCATAGGGATTACACTGATTTTCGAAGAATAAGAAGGGAATCTTCTTACTAATTCGTTTTTTGTTGCATTGCTGTTTACTGTTACAGAATCTGCATTTTTAACCACAAAAATTTGTAATCTTTTAAATAACATATTTTTCAAAGGAAACAGATCACTTCCATGCACAGTAACTAATAAAGGAATTTTAAATAATTTCTTCAGAAAAACACCAACAAAACCTTGTGGAAGAATCCAATGCGCATGAATCATATTAATATGTTCTTCCTTTACAAGCCTATATGATGACAGCAGTTCAGATATGATAAGTAAAGGCATCTGTATCTTTGCCAAAAAACTATTTTTCATGTTAGGTATCATGCCGCCTTCATAGCACAATTTCTGCAGGCTTTCTGGCTTGAAATACACAAATCTCCTAACTTGTAACCTTCCCATAACTTCTTTCTTTTTAGAGCCTTTATGGTGCGGGGCAAGAGCTATTACATTATAGTTCCTAGTAAGTTTATCAGATAGATCATAAACAAATCTTGGTGTTGTATCGTTCTTCCATCTAGGGAACGTAGTAGCCAAGACTAGTATCTTATTTTTTCCCATAATAATGGTCTAGTTCATACTATAACTTTAAAAATTTATAGTTATAAGGTAATATGTAATCAATTTAGAATAAGCAACATTTTTAAATACAATAACGTAACCAGAGCCTATGCAAGTAGTGATATTATGCGGGGGAAAAGGAGAAAGATTAAGAGAGCATACTGACGTTATTCCAAAACCTCTTGTGGAGATTGGGGGTAAGCCAATATTGTGGCACATAATGAAGATTTATTCCCATTATGGGTATAATGATTTTATATTATGTTTGGGCTATAAGGGAGAGAAAATTAAAGATTACTTTACTCAGAATAACAATGAAAACTGGAATATAGAATTTGTAGATACAGGATTAGATACAAATACCGGAGGAAGAATAAAACAGATTGAAAAATACATAAAAACTGAAGACTTCCTGGTAACATATGCTGATGGGGTATCTGATATTGACATTAAAGAACTTGTTGAATACCATAAAAAGAATGGTAAAATAGCTACAATGACTTGCGTTAATCTCCGCTCTAACTTCGGAATTGTTGATACTAATGATGGTAATATTGTTATGGGCTTTAAAGAAAAGCCTTTCATAGACATGCAGATAAATGCAGGGTTTTTTGTATTTAACAAGAAAATATTTAATTACCTTGAAGATGATAGTGTTTTAGAATCTGTTCCTATGGAGCAGCTTGCAAAAGATAGACAGATTATTGCCTATAAGTATAATGGCTTCTGGGAAGGCATGGATACTTACAAAGACACTAGGATGCTAAATGAAGCATTTGATAAAGGCCAGGCAAAATGGATGGTATGGGATAAAAATGTCAAAGCTTAAAGGAAAAAACATATTTGTTACAGGAGCAACAGGAATAGTAGGCTATTGGCTTACATCATACCTTTATGATGCTGGTGCAGAAGTCACTATTTATATGCGGGACTTTGTCCCAAAATCACACCTGGTAAAATCCAGTATATTTGGCAAAGTCAATGTTGTATCAGGACAGTTGGAAGACTATCTAAACATAAAAAGAGCGCTGAATGAGTATGAAATAGATACTGTTTTCCATCTTGGAGCGCAGACAATAGTAGAAACAGCAAATAGGTCTCCATTAGGCACTTTCAATTCAAACGTAAGGGGTACCTGGAATGTTCTGGAAGCGTGCAGAAACTCAAGATTAGTAGAGAATATTGTAGTTGCATCAAGCGATAAGGCTTATGGAACCAGTGACAGGCTACCTTACACAGAAGATATGCCTCTTATTGGAGAGCATCCTTATGATGTTTCTAAATCGTGTTCTGACCTGATAGCCCAATCATATGCAAAGACATATGAAATGCCAATAGGTATTGCGAGATGCGGCAACATTTATGGGGGGAACGACCTCAACTTCAATAGGATAGTCCCGGAAACTATAAAATCTTTGCTTCATAATCAAAGGCCGATTATAAGGAGCGATGGCACTTTTAAAAGAGATTATATTTATGTAAGAGATGTCGTAGATTCATATATCACTATAGCTGAAAACCTGCAAAAAAAGGAGATTAAAGGCCAGAGTTTTAACTTTGGCAATGATAAGCCATTAGAGGTTATGGAAATAGTAAATACACTCCAAAAACTTATGAGAAAGGAGAATATAAAGCCAAAGATATTGAATACAGCAAAAGGGGAAATAAAAGACCAGTATTTGAACAGTAAAAAAGCGCGTAGACTGTTAAAGTGGAAACCTAAATATACGCTTGAAAAAGGTTTAAAGGAAACCATAGAATGGTACAAAAGATTCTTTAAAAAATAATTCCTTTCATTATTTACCGCTATTAAAGGAAATCCTCATGATAACATTTGAAGAGCCGATTATTGGAAAAGAAGAGAAAATATCTCTTCATGAAGCAATAGATAAAAACTTTATAGTTCAGGGCCCATATGTACAAAAATTTGAGAGCCTTTCCAGTTCTTATTGTGATGTAAAGTACGCAAGTGCATGTTTTAATGCAACTGCAGCACTTCATCTTTCTCTTGCTGCTTTAGGTATAAAGCATGATGACGAGGTAATTGTTCCTTCATTTACCTTCATAGCTACAGCAAATGCAGCAGCATACTTAGGTGCTAAGCCTGTTTTTGTTGATATAAACAGAGACACATTATGTATTGATGCCGAGAGCATTAAAAAGAAAATAAGCGGAAATACAAAGGCAATAATACCCGTACATATGTATGGGTATCCTTGCGACATGGACGAGATTAACAAAATCGCAGAAAAAAATGGGTTGTTTGTTGTAGAAGACGCTGCAGAAGCCATCGGAGCAACGTATAAAGGAAAAAAGGTAGGTTCATTATCAGATATAGGATGCCTTTCCTTTCATTCCAGCAAGATAATAAGAACTGGAGAAGGCGGCATGTGCTTAACGAATAGCAAAGAATTAGATGAAAGATTGAAATTGTTGAGATCCCAGGGAAAGGTTAAAGCTAATGAGCTTAAAGGAGATGACTTTATTGAGAAAAGGTACTACCATAATCTATTGGGATTCAATTACAGAATGACTGATTTACAGGCAGCTATAGGGATAACCCAAATAAAAAAAATTGATGAAAACATAGAAGCAAGAAGAAAAATAGCGTCATTATACGATAAGGAGTTTAAGAAATATGGTATATGTAGTGTGGAAAAAAATAGGGACACAGAACCGGTATATTGGGTTTATCCATTGATATTCAAAAGCAGGAAAATGAAATTGACCGTAGGCAGAGAGTTAGTAAAAAGGAAAATTCCATTCTTGCCATTTTTTTGGCCATGTCACAAACAGCCATTTTACAATACGAAAGAAAATCTGCCAGTAACAGAATCAATAGTAGAGAGAGGATTTTCTGTCCCTTGTAACTCCATGATAACAGAACAAGAAGCAGTTGAATTGGCTAATATAATAGGGAATGTTGTAAAAAATGCATAAGAAAAAGATTCTTGTTCTTATGAAGAGATTTGGATCAAATAAAGATATGGTCAAAGAAAATTTTGGCAGAGAAATTAGGCTTCTTGAGCCGCTTGCTAAAAAATATACTATTGATTTTCTGTGCCCAGACTACCATTTAAGAGAGAAATTTAAGATTAAAAAAAATGGAATAAACTATTTTGTTGTTCCTGTAAGCTTTCTTAATCCTTTTCCTATGATAAATTCAATAAACAGACTGATGAGTAAGAATGACTATGATGTGATAATCCCGACAACAGAGCCCCTGCTGGGAATAGTGGGTTATTATTTTTCCAGGAAATACAAAATCTCCATGGTATATGAAGTTCAGGATAATTATGAAATGTATGACAGTTATAAAATACCGTTTGTAAAATATCTTGAACACAAAGTAATAAAGAAATCAGATTATATTTTCTATTCCAATTACCCCTTGATGAAAAAACTAAGATTTCTACGTAAAGATAAATTTGAGATTATTGAGAATGGTGTAGACCTTAAACTATTCAGGAGGGTCCAAAAAAAGACTGCAAGAACCACGCTTAAAATAAAACAAAACATAAAGCTAGTGACATATACTGGCCATATATCCGAAGATAGGGGGATTAATAATCTTATTGAAGCGGTCAGGCAACTAAGGGAAAAAGATAAAACAATCTACCTGTTGCTCAGTGGGAAAGCAGATGAAGGCTTTAATATCAAACATTCTTTTATTATATACGAGGAACTGCCCAAGAGGGAGCAGCTTGTTATGGCTTTAAATGCGAGTGATGTATTGATTATTGCATCCAGTGATAATCCATTTACAAGATATTGTTTCCCCCAAAAACTATTTGAGTATATGGCAGTTAATGTGCCTATAGTGGCAACTGCTGTTGGAGATGTTATAAGAATACTTAAACCATCCAGAGACAGTTTATGCATGCCCGGCAGCATAGATGACCTTAAAGCTAAAATAGCTGTGCAATTGAAAAAGAAGAATATAAGCCACAGAAAAGTTGCAGAACATTACACCTGGGAAAAATTGTCAAAAAAGGTGGATAAGATGGTTATTCACGTAACAAAATTTCGTTTGCATTAGGATTAGAATAAAAAGAGTTAAGAATTGCATAGATAATAAAGCCCATGATAAAGCCCGTCTGTGGTAGTATCTATGTCAGATTTTTTTATGATTTGTTTTCCGTCTGCTAAAGAATAAACCTTGATATTTTTGAAGCCTAAATTGCTCAATTGTTTAATCTGTTCCTTAGGCTGAGAATAATAAGTTGACAGCCTGAATTGGTGTGCACCATCATTGATTATTGCATATTTCTCATGTTTTAATTTTTTAAAACTTTTATTCAGCAGTCTTAATAGGATATATCTTAAGATATTTCTTGATGTTGTTAAAGGATTTAAAGATAGCCGTATTGGTAGTAGCCGCTCGATACTTTGTATATTGTGCGTTGAAAAGTATAAGAATCCTCCTTTTTTACCTACTCGCTTTATCTCCAGCAGAGCCTTCATTCTATCTTCAGGAGACATATAATCTAATCCATTATTACTAACAAATACAAAGTCAAAATAGTTGTCTTTAAATATTCTCATGTACCTCACATCACATAGTTTGAAAGAAATATTTTCAAAAGCATTTGGAAATCTTTTCTTGCAAGCGTCTATCATTTTTTCTGAGTAATCTATCCCGACATATTCTTTTGCTAAACGCGCGAAATGATATGTGGTACGGCCTCCACCAATACCAACATCAAGCATCTTAATATTTTTTAATCTGTTTTTAAAGAGCTTTAATATTGTCCGTTCTGGTTTATGTAAATATGTTTGAGTAAAGTAATTTGTAACTATATCATGAGCTTCAAAAGTATCTTTATTTACCATTTGTATCAGCCTCAATAAACGTCATTATTTAATGCCTATCTTTCTTTTAACAGCTTTCATCACTACTTTGTCTTCTTCTGAAAAGGATTTAAAGATAATAAGCAGCATAAAATATACTATTATATATGCAATTAATGCAGGTATGAAAAAATATTTGCCAAGATTGCCGAATAGTTTAATGATGTAAAAAAATGTTGCTAATGCGAGAATACCAGAAGAAATAAACTTCAAATAAAGCATTTTATTATAACCAAATTTAAGCATTTTCCGGAAATAAAGCGATCTTACTAAAGATACTGTTAAGAGTGAAAATGTTGTGGCAACAGCAGCTCCCATTATGCCGAAACGCGGGATTAGGATTATATTAAGTGCTACATTCATTAAAAATACCAGTAAGGTTGATATCCCCAGAAATTTTGTTTTCTTGAATGTCCTCAATCCCTGTTCTGCCAGTCCAAACATCGTAACAAAGAAGTATCCGACGATGAGCATCGACAATGGGGATGCTGCTTTTTGATAGCTTTGACCAAAAAGCAGCGAAATTATCATTGAAGAATATATCAAAACGATAAGAAAGACAGGGAATGCTATTATGAATATCCACCTTGAGACTATTTCAAAATTTTTCCTGATTGATTCTTTGGCTTTCTTTGCATATAACTCCGATATTATAGGATAAAATATATCACCAAATGAGAACCAGAAGATCATAATAGCAGAAGCTACCATATATGCTGCATTATATATCCCCACATCTGCACCGGATTTAAAAATGCCGATAATTATTGTATCCGTCCAGGCAAGAGCAGTCCCAAATATCCCAACCAGCACCAATGGAGATGAAAAAGAAAGGAGTTGCTTGAAATTTAGGGTAGTCTTTAACGCCTTTCTTAGGATGCTTTTTATTTTTGATCTTAGCAATAAAGCTGCTACTATAAAAGATATGATTAAAGTAACAATATACATCCAGCTGATAGTAAATAATGACGCTGAAATAGAGATCAGCACAATGAGAAATATAAGGTTTAATGCTTTTTCAAAAATGCTCTCTGACACTATTGCATATTCCGGTTTCTTGAATGCAAAAAAATAATGCTTTAAGAGCTGAGTAAGCACACTAAATGGCACTCCTATAGAGAAAATAGCAATTATTGTGCTGAGGCCAGGCATATTAAATATGCTTTCTGCGATAAAGTTTGATGAATAATATAATATCAATAATACCAAAACGCTCAATGATATTGTAATAATAAAACTTGATATTAAGGTTCCTTTAACTTTATCGTATTGTTTTTTGGCAAGGTAGTGATTGATGAATTTTCCAATGCTCTGGTGAATGCCCGCAAGGCCCAATAGTGATGTAATATTCAGGATAATTATTCCCAGGGTAAGCATTCCATAATCCGCAGGACCTAAATACCTTGCCGCTAATATCCTGTAAAAAAGAAACGCAATAGAAGACAGTATTATTCCTATAAATATTATAAAACCTCCTTTAGCAACTTTCTTTATCGCATAGTCTTCTAATTTATTCATGGTAAGGGTAGAACGCTGTTGGGATTAAAAATCTATCTTTTAGTTATTCCTAAACCATTCTATAGTTTTTACAATTCCTTCTTTTAAGCCCATTTTGGGCTTCCAATTCAATTCTTTTATAGCCTTGGTTATATCAGGACATCTAATATGAGGATCATCTACTGGAAGATTCTTAAATTTGATTTTACTCGTTGTATTTGATATTTCTTGGATTATTTTTGCAAAATCTAATATGGTGTATTCATCTGGATTGCCTAGATTCATTGGAGAGTTTACATCAGACATCATTAACTTATATATGCCATCTACTAAGTCACTGACATAACAAAAGCTTCTTGTTTGTTTGCCATCGCCATATATAGTTATAGGCTTGTTATTTAATGCCTGATTTATAAAATTTGGAACTGCCCTTCCATCGTCTTTTCTCATCCTGGAACCATAAGTATTGAATATCCTGGCTATCCTTGTATCAACATTATGTATCTGGTGGTAAGCTGTAACAAGGGCTTCTGCAAATCTTTTTGCCTCATCATAGCATCCCCTGGGTCCCACGGGATTGACATTGCCCCAATAACTTTCTGGCTGTGGATTGACTTGTGGATCACCATAAACTTCTGATGTTGATGCAAGAAAATATTTTGCCTTTTTTATCACAGCCAAGCCTAAAGTATTATGTGTACCGAGGCTGCCAGCTTTTAATGTTTGTATCGGAATTTTTTGGTAGTCTACAGGACTTGCAGGACTTGCAAAGTGCATCACATAATCCACGGGTTCATCTATGCTGATATGTTTGCTTATATCATGCTCAATTAAGGTAAAATTATTGTCGCATTTCAAATGTTCAATATTTTTTCTGTTTCCTGTTATAAAATTATCTACGCATATGACCCTAAAACTTTTCTCTATCAGGAAATCACATAAATGGCTTCCAATAAAACCTGCTCCTCCGGTTATTAATGTGGTTTTCATTTTTTTAGTCTTCATAATGTTTGTTTGCCACTTCCAGCTGCTCAAAGTTTCCTATATCGTACCATGCCTTATCAGTAATATATACATAAACAATTTCTCTCTTATGGAGCCATTCAATAAAACTTCCAGTCTTGTCTGGATTATTGCCTTCATCAATGTATTGTTTTATTAAAAGTATTGTCTTTTTTGGAAATAAATAAATTCCAGTAGAGATCAATGTAGATTTTGGATTGCTTGGTTTCTCTTCAAAACCTGCAACAATATCATTTTCAATTTCTACAACTCCGTAATGCTTTGCTAATTTTAGATCTTTAACATCGCATAGTGCAATTATATTGGATTTTTTTCCTTCAAATAAATTAATAATCTTCTGCAATGAAAATTCAAAAAGATTATCACCGGCTATTACCATAAAATCATCATCTATTTTCTTTGCATTTATTGCATGATTTATATCCCCTAACGCACCTAATCTGTCATCATTGCTTTTAGTATTGTCATTGATTATTTCTATTGGTTTTTTAGAATTAAAATTACAGCTCCATTCTATAAAATTTTGTTCAAATTTATCATTTGTAACAAGGTATATATTGTTAATATCATCCAATTCTTCTAATTTGCTTATTATATGCTCTACTATTGGCTTTCCAGCCACTTTCAGCAGCGGTTTTGGTGTATTATCTGTCAATGGATAAAGCCTCGTAGCATATCCGGCAGCCAATATTACTACATCCATTCATACCACATCTTCTCTTCCAACGCTGATATAAGTAAAGCCTTCTTTTTTAAGATCTTCTGGGTTGTAAATATTTCTGCCATCTATCATTATTGGGCTTTTTAATAATGATTTTATTTTCTTTAAATCAAGTTCCTTAAATTCGTTCCATTCTGTCAAAACCAGCAAACAATCAGAGTCTTTACAAACTTCATAAGGACCATTACAGAATTCAACATCATTGAGTATAGATTTTGCCTTTTCTGTTGCTTCTGGATCATAAGCCTTTATTTTTGCCCCTTGTTTCTGCAGTTCCGGTATTATGAATGTGCTTGGAGCAAACCTCATGTCATCAGTGTTAGGCTTAAACGACAAACCAAGAATACCTATTTTTTTATCTTTAACCTCTTTTAGTGTGTTTTTTACTTTTTCAACAAAATTTTGTTTCTGCTCCTGATTAATATTATGCGTTGCTTTCAGCATCTGAAAGTCATATCTATATTGTTCAGCTATTTTTATGAATGCCTGGACATCCTTTGGAAAGCAGAATCCTCCGTAGCCAATGCCGGCGTTTAAGAATGATTTTCCTATTCTCTTGTCATAGCCCATTCCCTCTGCCACTTTCTCGACATCTGCTCCGGAAAGCTCACAAATTTGTGCAATTGCGTTGATGAATGATATTTTTGTGGCTAAAAAAGAATTTGATGCGTGCTTTATCAGTTCTGCACTCCTTATATCTGTTATGATTAAAGGCGCTTTAATTGGGCTGTAGAGCTTTTTCATCATTTCTGCTGGCCTTTGGTTATCTGCTCCAATAACAATCCTGTCTGGCTCCATTGTATCTTCTATTGCAGTGCCTTCTCTCAGGAATTCCGGATTGCTGACAACATCAAAATCAACATTTTCCTTTATATTTTCTTTGACTATTTCCTTAACTTTTTCTCCTGTTTCAACTGGAACAGTGCTCTTATGGACAATGACCTTGTAAGAACTCATTGTTTGCGCAATTTCTTTAGCTACTGCCTCAACATATTTGAGGTCTGTTTCTCCATTAACTTTTGGTGGGGTCCCAACACAAATAAAAATAACCTCTCCGTGCACTATCGCTTCTTCATTATCATGAGTAAAACTCAATCTTTTTTCCTTAATATTTCTTTCCACTAATTCCTTAAGCCCTGGCTCAAATATGGGCATTATGCCGCTGTTTAATTTGTCTATCTTATCTTTGTCAATATCTGCAGCTACGACATTATTGCCTAATTCTGCAAATACTGTTGCTGTCGATAATCCAACGTATCCAGTCCCGATTACAGACACTTTCATTTTGTATTTGAAAATAGGACCTTTTTTAAATATCTTACTGTTATAAAAGCAGCCGAATGATAAGAAAAGGTGGACAGCTTTCCTAGGTTCCCATACGAAGTACAGTACAGCTAGAAACGGAGGCTTGCTTGACTTCCGAGTACCCGATAAAATGCTAATGCACCTTATTTTCGGAATGAGATCGGGTAGAACCAAACCCCTATGGCCGTCCATCAATAAGTAGTATATACTGTTTTAAAAAGGTTACTAATTTTTAACCAAAACATTTATAACACCGATTTAATCAGCATTCTAGATGCAGAACTTAGAAAGCATATTAGAAATCATTACTGCAATAAGGATGCAAAAGAAAAGCAGAAAAGAGTCTATTCCAGAAGCAGTTAAAGATTTATTTAAAATGCAAAAAAGTTCTTCTGACATTAGTTCTATAATAAAGGGTGATGTAATAGATGAAAGTGATTCTTTAAATAAAATGAATGAAGAATTATTTGAAAAAAGGCAGGAGAAAACCTATGGATTTTTTCAGCAGTTTAGCGAGTATATAACTAAAGTTAAGGAAAAGTTATATGGGTACTATTCCACTATTAAAGGCAGACTTAAAGAAGTAAAGGAAGGTTTTAAAGTAGGTTATACCGACAAACTCTTAAAGGAAGTTGAAGATTGGGGGGTAATTTATTTCAAAACTGTATTTGAAAATTTAAAAAGATTGAGTCCTTTAGGCTCTGCTTACAGAAAACTACAAAGAGATTGGATTTGTATTTCAAAGAAAATAAAGTAATAAGGAAATTATGTCTCAACTGTAACCTTCTTCTCCTTAACATCAACATCCTTAACAATTTTATGCCCTTTCAGCCTCTCTTTAATCTCTTCCCAATAATATTTCTTGCTGGCTTTATTTATCTCATCCAAGACCCCCTTAATTAACTGGTAATTGTTATAAATCAGTTCTGCTTTTTCCCTGTTTTCTATTTCCTTTGATTTCAAACTCTTTAGAGTATCTTCCTGTTCTCCTATGATTCTCTTGAGTTCATTGGTCTTTTTTGCAGAAGCAGAATCTTCTTTTCTCATTATCTTGAACTCTTTTGTGAAATATTCATCTAACGCTTCATTATAGCTAGGAAATTCTTTCTTCTCATAATCTTTATAGAATTCCAAATCAAAAGGTGTAACATCTACTACTTCCTCATTCTTATATATTATTTGGCAATTTTTTTTATTTTTAATAATTTTTTTAATTGAATTCAATATGTTTATGATTTCATTATTATTTATTTTTTTAGGGTTGTTATTTTTCTCAATGTTACTTAATAAGCAAATTTCTTCAGAATAAATACCTCCCAACCCCAATTCTACAGCGAGACTGGCAACAATTTTATCTTTCTTTGAATTTTTTAATAGTTCTGTAAGTTTATTTTTTTGCAGCTTGAAAACATTATAACCCATATTAGGATATTTGTATTTCTCCTTTGGAATTACAGCCCTGTCTCTGAATTTATGATGAATCATGCAATCGATTATAACATCATCTTCATTGCATAGGATTACATTGCCTTTGCCAAAAAATTCCAGATAAAGGTTTTTTGTTTCATCTTTAGATTTAAAAACAAGCTTCAGTATACGTTCAGGTTCAATTTGAGCTATAGAGTCCAGAAACTTTCCTTCAAGACGTTTTCTGAGCAATAGACAAAATCCAGAAGGTGTTTCATCAACAGATTTTGTTCCAGCAAGAAAAACAGCCTTTCCAACAATAATCCTTAATATCTTCTTCCCGATATTGCTCTTGTAAAGCCGGATATAAATCTCTTCTTTACCAGAATTATATATTTTATCCACTCTGGAGCCTTCTAAATCCTTAAATTCTTTTACTAAAAAATACAGTTCTAAAGATGATATTTGTTTCATTCTCTAACCTTATTTGATATTCTTTCAATATTAATGCCTTTTGTAGTATCCACACTCATAATTTTATGCTTATTTTCCTTAGCCTCATTTAAGCAGACATCAAATATCTCTGCATCCAGATTTTCTCTTATCTTATTTCCAGAGTATTTCTTCTTTTTTAACCTGTTTTTCAGCGCCTTTAGATCACATTTAGTGATTATACAAAGATCCACATATTTTTTTGGAAGATAATGAGAAAGATGTGAATCAATGATTATTCCTTTTTTAATATTTTTTACAATTTTTTTATTTTTAATTAATTTAATTTGATTATATTTCATTTTTTTATTGAGATTTAATATTGAAATTTTTTTAATGCTGCTTTGAATTGGATTTTTATAATTGCTTATTTCTTTAATCAATGCCCTATTTAATTTTTTAATGTCAATAATCTTTGTCTTTCTCTTTCTATCATAACCTTCAGAAATATTATATTTTTTTACTATTTTATTGACATCAATATAATGAAAGCTCAGTTTTTTAGCTAACTTCCTTGATAATGTGGTTTTTCCTGTTCCCGGTGTTCCGCTAACTATTATTGTTTTCATATGGAATTATTAATAAAGTGCAATTTTTAAACATTGTCTTATTTTAGAGTCAAAAAAGAAAAATATTTTTAAATTGGTTCTCATTAATATGTTCTAATGCAGGAAATAATAACCTTCTCAACATCAAAAAAGCAGGAGTTGATTGATATAACCAGCGAGATTAACTCTATTGTAAGAAAATCAAAGGTAAAGGAAGGCATATGCAATATATTTGCTATGCATGCTACTGCAGCAATAATAATAAATGAGAACGCTGACCCAAATATCTGTCTTGATACACTAGATGCTTTAAACCAATTGGTCAAAGAAGGTGCATGGCGCCATGATGCTATAGACAGTAACGCAGCTTCTCACATAAAATCTACGATATTAGGGCCTTCTGAAACAATACCTATAAATAATGGGGAATTGCTGCTAGGAACATGGCAAAGTCCTATGTTTGTAGAATTAGATGGGCCCAGGACCAATAGAAAGATTATAGTTACGATAATCGGTGATTAAATGAAATGCGACATGTGCGGTTCCAATGGAAAATTATACAAAGCAATCATAGAAGATGCAGAGCTGGGTGTATGCCATGAATGCAGCAAATTTGGAAAAGTTGTTGGAGTTATTAATCAAAACGAAGATGATAAAAGCGCAATAAAGGCCGGTAAAGAACTACAGATAGAAATAATGGAGATGGTAGTTGAGGATTACTCAGATAAAATAAGGAAAAAAAGAGAAAGTTTAGGTTTAAAACAGGAAGAATTTGCAAAAAGAATTAATGAAAAAGAGTCTTTAATCCAAAAGATAGAATCTGGCCATTTTGAGCCTTCAATAGCGCTTGCAAAAAAAATTGGTAAATTTCTCAGGATAAAATTGACAGAAGAGCATGAAGAGAGGCACGAAAAACAAGCGCATTCAAAAACTGATTCTTTCACTATAGGGGATATTATTAAAACAAAGAAAAAATAAATATAAAGCTTTAAATACAGCAAAGAACATATTTTGTACATAAAACAATCAAAATGAATCCAGGATACATGATATTGGTTTATATTGTATGGTTTTTATCCACTTACTTCATTGTAGTTTTTCTGCTTATACTGTTTAAAAAGAGAGACAATCTTTACGAATCACCTCTTCTGGACAAAAATGAAAGATTACCAAAAGTAAGCATAGTCATGTCTGCTTATAATGAGGAAGACAAAATTTCTGACTCTATAGAATCATTAAAATCAATAAACTATCCTAAAGGCCTGTATGAGATAATCATTGTAAATGATGGCAGTAAAGACAAAACAAAAGAGATTGTGCTTAACTATGCTGATGAGAAAAATATGGTTTTTATTGATAATCTAAAAAATAAGGGAAAAGCGGCATGTTTAAACCAGGGCATTGCAGTTGCCACAGGCAGTTATATTGCGTGTATGGACGCAGATTCTGTAGTGTCTAAAGACATACTAAAAAAGACTGTTCCTTACTTCAGTGATAAGAAAATCGGAGCTGTCACTGTTTCTGTTGAAGTTAGGCACGCTAATAACATTCTGCAGAAGATCATACGGCTTGAGTACATACTTGGGCTTTCCCTTTTTTTGAAAGTATTCTCATTTTTCAACTGCATTCACGTAACCCCTGGGCCTTTTTCTATTTATAGAAAAACATTGCTTGAAAAAATTAAGGGTTTCGATATAAATAACATAACAGAGGACCTGGAAATAGCTTACAGGATCCACAAATCAGGTTATAAGATAGCTAATTGCATGAACACTTCTGTCAGGACTATAACTCCAAACAATTTCAAGTTATTGTACAGGCAGAGAAGAAGATGGTATTCAGGAGCATTAATGACCATCTGGCAGCATAAGGACATATTTCTAAG
This sequence comes from uncultured Methanosarcinales archaeon, assembly GCA_964611745.1. Taxonomy (GTDB): domain Archaea; phylum Nanobdellota; class Nanobdellia; order Woesearchaeales; family GW2011-AR4; genus JACPJP01. The sequence continues at coordinate 44,818 of CAZTBE010000006.1, forward strand.
GGAAAAAGCAGGATTATTTGGATACTTTATCCCGTTTAATTATGCTCTGATAACTTTTGGTCTTGGGCTGTTTTTATTGTCCATTTATCTTTCACTTTCGAATATTATGAAAAATATTTCATTATACTCTCTTACAAACTATAATTTTTTCTCTAATTGGTCATGGAGTTTTGATTTTCTCAACACGAGCATTTTTGTCTTTTTTGGTGTTTTTGGCATAATTGGCATGATAGTTTTAGTCACATTAGGGTTAAATGCAATAAGGAACAGCCCTAAAAAGAGAATCTCTACTTATTTTGGATATTTTTTGCTCTTCATCCTGTACCAGTTCTTCTGGGTTTCTTCCTTTTTCCTGGTATTGTTTAAGAAAAAAGTAAGATGGTAACCAACAAAGGAATTTTTATTGCAGCAGCTATAATAACTATAACGCTGTTCATTTCTATATATTCATTCAATATGTTTTTGAATGCGCAAAGGGAGCGGGCTATTATTGAGAGGATGGAAAAAGTTTTTGATGAGTATCAGGAAATCCAGGCTTTAACATTGATGTCAGAAGTATTTGGGGAGGAAATGACATGTTTATCTCTGGAAAGCAGATTAGCTCAGATGGACAAGACATTATGGGATACAGGAATAAAAATTGATAAGTACAGGGAAGCTACAGAGAGATTTATCACAGATCCTTTCTATCTTGACCAGAAACGGAAATTCAACAGAAATGAGATAGTATATTTTCTTATGCTTCAGAACCTGAAGCAGTGGTGTGAGTTTAACCAGACAATTATCCTTTTCTTCTACAAAAAGAAAGAAGACTGTTCTGATTGTGATGCTCAATCTTTTGTCTTGACAGATCTAAACAAGGAAATAGATTCTGAGATAGCTATTTTTTCATTTGATTCCAACTTAGAGCTTCCTTCCATAAGAACGCTTGAATTGTTTTATAATATAACTTCTTATCCCTGTTTGATTATTGGGGAAAATACTTATTGCGAACTGCATAACAAAGATAATCTTATAGGTATGCTTTGCGACTACAAAGAGATTTCTTTATGCTCGTGATAGGGCTCTGTCCTAAATGAAGGTTGCCATTAGATAGGAAAAAATTAAAAAGAATGCTCTTTTAATATACTAATATGGGGGTATTAAAACATAAAGTATTTTTGTTGATTTTTTTATTATCTCTCGTTTTGAAAGTATTTTCTTTGTTTGTTGCACATGACATTTGGTGGGATTCTTCAGTTTATCTTGGAATGGGTAAATATATTTATTCTTTTGGTGATGTTGGATTATGGGAATCTTCCAGGCCTTTGATATGGCCTTTAATTTTAGGATTTCTCTGGAAAATTGGATTTGATGCTATATTTTTTGGTAAATTAGCTGTAATTGCTTTTAGTTCAGGAATCTTATTGTTGACTTACATTATTGCTCATGAACTGTTTAACAAAAAAATTGCAGTTCTTTCTGCCTTCTTTCTCGCTTTATCATCTACATTCTTTCTTTTTGGAAATGTTTTGCATTCTGAGATTCCATCAACATTCTTTGTTATGCTTGGTTTTTATTATTTTATTAAGCAAAAATATAATATTTCTGGATTGTTTCTGGGCATAGCTTTCATGACTAGGTTTTTCCAGATATTTGCCTTTATTCCGTTGGTTTTATTGTTGTTTTATTTAGTTGTAAAGAAGAAAAAAGCCTACAAGACATTATTTTATTTTTCTATGTTCTTTTTGATTCCTGTTGTTCCTTACCTGATATTGAACTATATTTTGTATAATAATATATTTTATCCGTTTTTGTTGCAGTCATGGATGTCTAAATATACTGGTTTGATTTTTTCCCAGCCTTTTTATTTTTACTTTGTTAATCTTGTAAAAGAGAATGTTTTATCTTTGTTTTCCATTTTAGGATTATTATTCATTTTCAAAAAATATGATTTTAAAAAATTAACTATTGCCATAGTATTCTTATTCGTCTTCATCCCATATAATCTGGTTGCGCACAAAGAAATGAGATTATTAATAACAGCTCTGCCTTTCTTGTATATATTGACTGGCTATGGTATCTTTTATTTCGTCGGTTTATTTAAGAGAAATAAAAATTTATTGTTATCGTTATTATTGATTACTTTTTTAATAGTTAATGTACCAAAATTAAAATTTGATGAGTATGCAGACAATTTAGATGTATTTTATGATTATGTTGGTGATGAAAGAGTAGGTAATGGGCTATGGATATCAAACCCAGCATTTATAGTTTATTCTAATGTAAAAGCAGACCTCATATACTACCCATTGTATAATTCAAAAAAGATTGATACTTTAACTGATGATATTGACAATGCAGAACGTATTTTAATCAATACATGTGATTTATTGTCCTGTCCTGTTTCTGATAATACTTGCAATCAAAAACACAATAATTTCATTAATTTGCTAAAAAATAGGTTTAATATGCTTTATTACAATAAATTTAATCAATGTGAATATTATATATTTAATTGAAATAGTTTAGAAAAAATTAATAAGTCTTCTGAAATACCTCTTCTGTATGGACAAAATAGCAACAGGAAGCAAGATATTGGATAAGATGCTTGATGGAGGCTATGAAACAGATATAATAACAACTGTTTATGGTCCTGCCGGTTCTGGAAAAACAAATTTATGTATCTTATGCGCTATAAATATGGCTCGTAACAGAAAAAAAGTAATTTATATTGACACTGAGAATAATTTTTCCATAGACAGGTTTAAGCAGATATGTTCTTCTATTAACCAGAATTATGCCAAATTGCTTAACTCTATTGTCTTTTTAAGGCCTATCACATTTGAAGAGCAGAAAAAGACTTTTGAAAAGCTTAAAGAGGTTATTAACAACAAAGTTGGCTTGATTATATTTGATTCTGTTGCAATGCTTTACAGGTTGGAGTTAGGAAAAACAGATGATGTCTATGAAGTCAACAAGGATTTAGGAAAACAGCTTGCTTACCTGAAACAGATAGCCAGCAAGAAAAACATTCCTGTCTTAATCACAAATCAAGTTTATGCTGACTTCGAAGACAAAGATAAGATTAACATTGTTGGTGGTGATTTGTTAAAATATTCCAGTAAATGCCTCTTAGAGCTGCAGATAACACCTTCTGGTAATAGGCGTTGTATAGTGAAAAAAGCAAGGGCAATACCTGCTGAGAGGGAGATTACCTTTAAAATAGTGGAAGGCGGTATTTTAGGTACCAAAGAAGGTAAGGGTTTTAGATTATTCTAATAAATATTTTCTATATTGCAAATAAGCACTAGACATTCACGCGTGAGGTTTATAAAGGACTTATACCTTATTCTAAAGATGGAAAATAATTGGGAAGTGTCAATAATTGAACTTGAGAATGGTATTGGCAAGAAATACAAAGTCACAAGAAGAATGTCTTCATTATCAATAGCTGAAACAAAAGTATTCAGATCAAAAGAACAAGCAATAAAACAGCTTGAAGAATGGCTACAGTAATTCCTTGATTTTTGATTTTAATATATCCACAAGTTCAGGTTGATTATATCTATACATATCGGGAATATCAAGAGAGAGGATGCGCTTTTGCATATATTGCCCGGGAAATCTTTTAGCAATCTCATTTCTTTGGAAGTCCTCCATGACTAAAATCATATCAGCCCATGATAGTTGTTTCTCAGTAACCGGTTTCTCATTATAAAGCCCAGCAGACTTAGTTTTAAATTTTCCCTTGAATATATTTTCAGCGGTCTTGCTCCTGTTCTCATTCTGATTACATATAAACAATACTTTCATAATAACCTGATTAAGGTTTTAGAGAATATAAAGTTTACTATCAATTTTAGGTTATTCTAACACTCATCTAACAATCTTTATATGTCCTTTTCCCCACCAAAAACCCCATTTCCCATGCATTGTTAAGTTAACGGGAGTTTTGATTTTAGGAACGAGTAAGTTCCTGGA
>CAZTBE010000007.1:0-45551 GCA_964611745.1 uncultured Methanosarcinales archaeon
AATATTATATTCAGGATTCCAATCTAATAAGTCTTTTGCTAACGAAATATCTGGGCATCTTCTAACTGGGTCATCTACAGGCAAAGAATTAAATGTAATCTTTGATTTCGAATTTGTCAATTCTATTACTTTTTTTGCTAAGTCTAAAATAGTCATTTCAGTAGGGTTGCCAAGGTTAACAGGACCTGTAAGATTTTCTGTATTCATCATCCTGATTAAGCCATCTACCGTATCTGAAACATAGCAAAAGGACCTTGTTTGTGAGCCATCACCATAAATGGTTATATCTTCGCTATTTAGGGTTTGGTTGATAAAGTTAGAAATAACCCTACCATCGTTTTTTGCCATTCTTGGTCCATACGTATTAAATATTCTAGCTATCCTAATATCTACTTCATTTTGTCTGTTATAATCAAACATCAATGTTTCAGCAACCCTTTTGCCTTCATCATAACATGCACGTGGACCAACAGTGTTTACATTGCCAAAATATGTTTCTTTTTGCGGGTGTTCAAATGGGTTACCATAAATTTCTGAGGTTGATGCTTGTAAAATCCTTGCTCTATTATTCTTTGCTATCTCTAGCATATTAATTGTGCCAAGAACATTTGTTTTAATTGTTTTTATGGCATTAAATTGATAATGAATAGGAGATGCTGGACATGCTAAATTATATATTTGATTAATACCATCTAAAAACAAAGGTTCTGTGATATCATGCTCAATAACTTCAAAATTTTTGTTGTCTAATAAATGTCTTATATTTTTTTTATTTCCTGTGAAAAAATTATCTACACAAATAACAAGATTATTTTCATTTAACAAACTTTCACATAAGTATGAACCAATAAATCCTGCTCCACCTGTAACTACTATTCTTTTCATTTTCTTCCAACACTATAATAATTAAATCCTTGAGCAGCCATTCTTTTTGGATCATACATATTCCTACCATCTACTATAATAGGATTTTTAAGATAATTTTTGATTCTCCTTAAATCTAATGATTGGAATTCTTTCCATTCTGTTAATATGAGCAAAGCATCAGCATCTTTACAAACTTCATAAGGATCTCTGCAGTAAGTGATATCCTTCAGAATATTTTTTGCATTATCCATAGCCCGGGGGTCATATGCTTTAATTAAAGCTTTTTTTGACTGGAGCTGGTGGATTATGTCTATTGATGGGGCTAGTCTCATATCATCTGTGTTTGGTTTAAATGACAAACCAAGGACTCCTAAAATCTTTCCTTCTAATCCGTTTAGAGCTTCTTCTATTTTTTCAACGAAGTGTTTTCTTTGGTAAATATTAATTGACTCTACCGCTTTTAAAAAAGAAGTGTCTATCCCATTCTCCTCTGCTATGTGTATGAATATTGATAAATCTTTAGGGAAACAAAAACCACCATAGCCTATTCCCGGTCTTAAGTAATCCTTGCCTATTCGTTTATCTGCTCCAACACCAGCTAAGACTGTAAGTGCATCTGCACCTACTTTTTCACATAGATTCGCAATAAAATTAGCGTAAGATATTTTAGCTGCTAAGAAAGCGTTAGAAGCGTGTTTGATTAGCTCTGCTTCTTCAACACCAGTTATAATAATGTTTGTATTAAGCGGTCTGTAAAGTTCAGTCAATATTGCTGTTGCATGTTGACTAGAAGTACCTAATACAACCCTGTCTGGGTTCATGAAATCGTAAACTGCAGAACCTTCTCTAAGAAACTCGGGGTTGGATGCTATATCAAAATGAGCGTTATGCGGAAATTGTTTTATTATTTCATGTAGCATTTGTCCTGTTTTAACTGGAACTGTGCTTTTTTCAACTATCAGTTTGTAACCATTTAATGAAATGGCTATTTCTTTTGCTACATTTTCAACTGCAGAAAGATCGGGTTCACCATTTTCTTTTGGCGGGGTGCCAACACATATAAAAACAACTTCAGAATCTTCGATACCTTCTTTAATATCTGTTGTAAATTTTAATCTGCCTTCTTTGTAGTTTGCTTCTACTAACTCTCCTAAGCCTTCTTCATATATGGGGATTACTAGATTGTTAAGTCCGTTTATTTTTTCTTCGTTATTGTCTATACAACAAACATTGTTATTCAAAGTAGCGAAACATGCTCCTGTCACTAATCCAACATATCCTGAACCTATGACCGATATATTCATTTTAAATTACCTCAAGAAAATCCCAGAGGCTACTCCTACCTCTTTAGAGATTTGAGTTAGTCTGTCATTTATAAAGTTTTTTATTTTTATAGACGAGAACCTATAAAGTTGCTGTGTAATTAAATCCGATGGGACTTTATAGTTTCCTATTTCATATTTAAAGCATTCAAAAAAGTAGAACCATAACCCAAAATCTTAAACAAACTCATTACATCATGCGCGTTCCTCATCTCAAAAGGTTCACGAGCAAAAGAAGCAATCGTAGTTTTTACTTTAAATTTCCTGCATATTTTTATGTTTTGCCTGATCCTGCCCAAGATTAAATGTTTATCCCCGGAAATCAAAATAGACTTCAATGAAAACCCAACAATCACATTATTTTCTTTTGCCAGCCTGCATAAAATATGGTTTAAACCAGATGCTCTTTGATGGATAAAATCCCTTCTAAGGGCATCTTCAAAAGAAAATATCATATCAGCTTTTGATCTTTCCATTATTTCCTTATCATTATTGGAGCTCTTAACAGCAACAAAAACCTTCTCATTTTTCCCCTTGATCTTATCTATATTCTTATTATCCCCTAAAACTCCTATTTCAATCTTTATTTTCTTATTTTCAAACTGCTTATTCATATAATCATTAGAATCATAAAGAAAACACAGGCCAGTATAACCTAGTTTCTCTGCCATTACAATGAATTCTTCTTCATTATTGTTTGGTATTACAATATCAATCATTTTTATGTATTAACCTTAATTTTTAGTGATTAATGATTGGTGCTTATAATTTTTACTAGGTTTTGCGAGGTTGGTGCGAAGTCTGTGAATTGCGAGCGACTCGCAGTTGCTCGTCGCGTTCACGGCTTGCGCGAGGCCTTATGATGCTTCTCAACTTCGCTTCGCTCAGGTCATAGTGCATAATCCTATGGAATGTTCTGATTTGGCAATTTACGCGCAAGCACCGACTTTCGCACCAACCTAGGTTTTTGCAATATACTTTATATACAAACTTCCATCGGAAACAAAGGAGGTATATTTCCTTAAATATTCATATCAAAATCCCTCTATTTAAAAACAAAAGTATTTAAATACAACCCCGTTTTTAAAGGTTTATAAACAATTTTACGCGTAGGGGGTGTAAAAATGACTAAAAAGGTTTCCAGAGACATAAAAATAGTAAATATAGTAGTCTCTACTTCTCTAGAGCACGATATACCATTAGAAAAGATGGCTGCTACACTAAGCAACACCGAATACAATCCAGAACAATTTCCAGGGCTTGTTATAAGGATAAAAGAGCCTAAAACATCTGCTTTAATCTTTTCTTCAGGTAAAGTTGTCTGCACTGGTGCTAGAACCATTGAAAAGGTCCAGGAAAGCATAAAAAAAATAATAAAGAGCCTGGAAAAGATAAATATCAAGATTAAAGTAAAACCAGAGATAAAAATCCAGAATATTGTCGCTTCTGGAGGCGTAGGGATGGACCTAAACCTAAATGAGCTTGCAACAAAACTGCAAAATGTTGAATATGAGCCAGAACAATTCCCTGGTTTAGTCTACAAGCTACCACCAACTAAGACAAATCCGCAGGCAACATTCCTGTTATTTAGTAATGGGAAAATTGTATGTACTGGGACTAAAAGCGAGAAAGAAGTGCATTTGGCTTTAGATAAGCTAATAGAGAACCTTAAGAAAGCTAAGGCCTAGATTTTGTTCTTCACTACCACTGGACATTCACGCGTAAGGTATTTAAATCAATAAGAGGTGCATATATCTATGCAGGAATTAGTTAAGATTAACCCATCAGAGCAAATAAAGCGCTTTCAGGAGTTTTTAGAGTCTTATTATTACCATCAAATTATTGAGAATTTAAGTAAAGACAAGAAATTTGTTGTTGTTGATTTTGCAGATCTTTCTAAATTTGACATTGATTTGGCTAATGAGTTATTAGAAAATCCAGAAGATACTATAAAAGCCATAGAACTTGCTGCTGAGCAATTTGATTTGGAAGATATAAAGGGATTTAAAGTGCGATTCAAAAATTTATCTGAGAGCCAATACCTCATGATAAGGAACATAAGAAGCAAGCATATCAACAAGTTCATGTATGTTGAAGGTATTGTAAGGCAAAAATCAGATGTGCGTCCTCAAGTTACTGCTGCAAAATTCGAATGTCCTGTATGCGGCAACATAATCAATGTATTGCAATTAAATGGAAGTTTTAAGGAGCCTTCAAAATGCGGTTGTGGGAGAAAAGGAAAATTTATTATGATCAGCAAGGAACTTGTGGATGCCCAGGGAATTGTCTTAGAAGAGGTTCCTGAAAGCTTAGAGGGTGGAGAACAGCCAAAAAGAATCAATATCTTTCTTAAAGATGATTTAGTCAGCCCTCTCAGCGAGAGAAAAACAAACCCTGGCAGCAAGATTAGTATTGTGGGAATTATAAAAGAAGTCCCAATTATATTAAAGACTGGATCAACATCAACACGATTTGAGCTTATGGTTGAGGCCAACTATGTTGAAGCAGTTGAAGAAACTTTTTATGAGGTCGAGATTACAGAAGAAGAAGAGCAAAAAATAATTGATTTTTCTCAGGACCCGGAATTACACTCCAAACTTATTAATTCAACTGCGCCTTCTATTTTTGGTTATGAGAAAGTCAAAGAGGCTTTACTATTGCAGCTTTTTGGCGGTGTAAGGAAAGTTAGAACTGATAAAGTTGTCAGCAGAGGGGATATGCACGTTTTGCTTGTAGGTGACCCAGGCAGCGGAAAAAGCGCAATGCTAAAAAGAATAAGTGCTATAGCCCCAAAAGGAAGATATGTAGCAGGCAGAGGAGTTTCAGGTGCTGGATTGACTGCCTCAGTTGTAAAAGATGAGTTTCTAAAAGGCTGGAGTTTAGAGGCTGGTGCATTGGTTTTAGCGTCAAATGGGATATGCTGTGTGCATCCTGGCACCGAGATAGTAGTTAACAACAAAATTCAAAATATTTCGGATATGTTTAATGAACATAAGAAAATAATCGGAAAATGTAAGCACGAAATTATTGAATTAAATAATATAAAAAAAAACATTGTTAGTTTTGATTTGAATAAATTGCATACTGGAGAAAATTCTTCGACAGTTATTAGGAGAAAAAAACACAATGGCAATCTAATTAATATAAAATTCAAATCGGGATTTTCTATAAAATTAACTCCAGATCATAAGATAATTGATGGAAAAAACCTGCAATGGAAAAAAACGGAGCAGTTTAAGATTGGAGAAAAAGTTCTTGCACCTTTAAAACTACCTAACAATAAAAAAGAGATTTTTGTATTTGATATTTTACCTGGAGAGTGGAAAGTATTTTTAAATAAGGATGAAAAAAAACAGATAAAAGAAGAGGTAAAGAAAAGATTCAAAAAATTAAAAATATTTAATGAAAAATTGGGTTTAGATAAAAACTTTCTTTCTGGAACAAAACAAGTAACTATTGAAAAATTTTCGGAAATTGCTAACTTTTTTGGAGAAGAAAATGATTGGAAAAACACCACTTTAAAATTTGGCAGAAACAAAAATGGAGAAAAACTAAAAATATCAAAGATAACTCCAGAACTAGGGTATTTAATGGGTTTTATTTATGGTGATGGTCACGTTAAAATTGATGATAGAAGAACGAATATAACTATCACCCAATCTGTTAAACATAAAGATTACATCAAAAGATTTAAAGATTGCTGGTATAAGGTTGCTCTTAGAAAATTAAATGAGTATGAAAGTGAAAGAACCTCGATTATACGAGGCAAAAGGGTAATATCAAAATGCAAGGTCTTATATTGCGGTAGTAATCTTATTGGCAATTTATACAGCTATTATGTGGGGCATTCCCTAAAAAATATTTTATGTTTGCCTGATGATGTGTTAAAGAGTTTCATCGCAGGAGTTATAGATTCTGATGGATGTATTAGCAAGAGAAAGTCCATAAAGAATGGGAAAAGATATTTTACTCAAATTATTGAAATTTTATTTAGTAATAAACTAGAAGATAATCTTAACTTTCTACTTGCATTAAGAAGGATTGATTGTTACGGAAAGGTTTACAATAAGGCAAAGAATATTAAATCGATTGTTGTAAGCAGTAGGGAAGATATAACTAATATTGTTAACGAGTTAAAACCATTTTCTGTTAAAATAGGCAAAGTAGACCTATTGACAAAGATTAAACAAATTCCTGGCGACAGTGATAAAATTCCTTCACTTATTTCAAAAAAAATATGTGAAAGGATATCAAGTTTAAACAAATCCTTTTTGGTTAAAAAAGGTATTTGGAGTGCGATTTATGATTTAAAGAATCTGAAAAGAGAGCCTTCAAGGAGCCAAATAATGAGAATTATTCAAAAAACAAGAAAGGAGATTGATGACCCCGGATTTATGGATTTTTCGTTAAATCTGATAAAAAGAGATTATTTCTTAGATGAAATTATAAGCATAAAAAGAGAGAAATATAATGGATATGTTTATGATTTATATGTTCCGAAAAACCACAATTTTCTTGCTAATGGGATAATTGTTCACAATTGTATAGATGAGATGGACAAGATGGTTCCAGAAGACAGAGCTGCTATGCATGAGGCCCTCGAACAGCAGACAGTAAGTATTTCTAAAGCAAATATCCAGGCTACTTTAATTTCGAGGACAACAGTGCTTGCAGCAGCAAATCCTAAATTTGGGAGGTTTGACCCTTATGGGATAATTGCAGAGCAGATAGATTTACCCCCCACTCTAATCAATAGATTTGATCTTATCTTCCCGATTAAAGATCTTCCAGATGAAACTAAAGATGAAAAGATGGCAAGCCATATATTAAAACTGCACCAAGATCCTGACCTTTATGAGCCAGAGCTATCTACAGATTTTTTAAAGAAGTATATTGCGTATGCAAAGCAGAAGGTTTCACCAATCATTACAGATGAAGCTTTGCAGGAAATAAAAGATTTTTATCTTAAAATGCGCGGCAGTGGAGGAACAGATGAAGGTGTCAAAGCAATACCCATATCAGCAAGGCAATTAGAAGGTTTAGTAAGGCTGTCAGAAGCATCCGCAAGATTACGGTTAAGTGATAAAGCGACAAGGCAGGATGCAAGAAGAGCTATTGAGCTTGTAAACTTTTGCTTGATGGAAGTTGGTTTAGACAGAGAAACAGGAAAGATAGATATTGACCGCATTGCGACAGGAATTTCAGCATCCCAAAGAAGCCATATATCCCAGGTAAAGGAAATTATTAATGATCTGGAAAATAAATTGGGAAAAACCATTCCAATTGATGATATAATAGAAGAATCTAAGAATAAAGGCATTGCTGAAGAGAAAGTAGAGGAAGTTTTAGAAAAATTAAAGAGGGTTGGCGAGGTATTTGAACCAAGGCGTGGATTTTTATCTCGTATTTAGAGAAAATATATTTTTGGATTGAACTCTAATCTAAAAAAGCACTGGACATTCACGCGTAGGATATATAAACTACTGATTCTATTAAAATTGTGAAAAAGAGAACGCACGAAACTGCCAAATTAAAATTTTTGGTCTACGACACAAAAAGCTATTACGCAGTTTCGCTAAACATTCTCTTTTTCTTTTTGCTCCAAAGTTTGTCAAAAACCACCCATCAGAGATGGGTGGCATGATTTCAGTAGCTTCACTTTCAGGTGGTTTTTGATGCTCGGAATTCCACCAATAAGGAGTGGTTTTCGAGCACTACGAATTCCACCAATTAAAAATTGGTGGAATTCCGTTGTTTAAAGGTATAGAAAATAAAAGTGAGAAAGTAAGATATGTATATGCAGATGGATTGGCAGAAAGAATGAAATTCTTAGGAAGAGAAGATTTAGCTGTTAAATGTCATCAATTTTTGAGGAACGTCTTTAATGAAGAACAAAGGGTTTTAGTTTAATTGGTGTATCATACAAAAAATATATAAACCACATAATCCTCTTCTATTCTGGGGTGTTGGTTCTTGCAAGAAGCAGAACAAAAATTTCAGAAAAGGCAGACTGCATATAAAATAAGAATAAAAGATATACTTAACTTCAAGTATATAAAAACCGAGGGTTTTGATCCTAATTACCTTGAAATACAGAGCCAAGAAATATCCAGAATCAATATTATGGGGGTTGTAATCCAGAAATCCGGGCTGGATAACTATAAAACCTTGGTAATAGATGATAGCACTGGAAAAATTTCTGCAAGAATTTTTGAAAATAAGGTATTTTTGGATAAGATAGAAGTAGGTGACATTGTTCTTGTGATTGGGAGGCCCAGAGAATTTTCTTCAGAGAAATATATACTTATTGAAACAATAAAGAAAATTGATCCTGCATGGACAAAAGTAAGAGAATTAGAATTAGAAAAAAATATTGCAGAACACATTCCAATTACAAAAAACAAAATTCCTGTTGAAGAAAGTATTGTAGATTTAAACCCAACAAACAAAATTATTAAGTTGATAAAAGAGCTTGATAAAGGTAATGGTGTTTCTATTGAGGAACTATCATCAAAAAATATCGAAGGTATAGACAAAATGGTTGATATGCTTCTGAAGGAAGGGGATGTTTTTGAGATTAAGCCAGGAAGATTAAAAGTGTTAGAATAAGAGGGGGGTTATATAAACTTCTATAAAAGCTGCTACCAGTAAAAACGAGATAGATATTATTAGAAGCTCGGAAATATCAAAGAGTATATGTGAAAACTTTTCATCTTTATAGTGCTTTTTTATTACAGCAACAGAAATTATGCCTCCAGCTAAACCACCATAAAAATAAGCAAGTATTTCCGGGACTCCATGCAAAACATATCTAAGAAGGCCCATTGACACCACATTGAAGTAGCTCGCAAATTTCTCAAACCCTAATAAGCCAGCATATTGGCTTATATTTGATCTTATGAAATTGCCTATAGCTGCCCCTATAACGCTTGCATTCCAGGTTAAAATGAAAATTGCCCCAGCTCCATAAATAAAAGCAAATAATATTGCAAAAGATAGCACCCTGATATTATTAAAAAATATCTTGGAAAAGGTAGAAAATTGCTGATAAGCTTGCCCAGAAACTTGATTATTTATCGCTTGTATTGTCTCCATTTGTTTGCCAAAAACAAAGTTTAGATTTTCTGACGCCAAAAAAACATACCAGACAACAAAAGATAAGGTAATCCCGAAAAAAAGAAACATCAAAAAAATTATGGCTTTGTTGTGCTCTTTCAAAAGAGGTCTTTCTTTTAATATCTTCAAATCTTTACTCTCCTCTAACCTTATTGTGTTGTAGACAATTGGCACACACACCATAACAGTAAGGAATACCATCACCAAGCTCGTTTGATCTTTAAATATCCATAAAGACATCAGTACAGCAATAGAAGAGTAAATAAATCCTATAAAAAACATTTCCCAAGGCCTCTTTTCAGCCTTTAGTGGGTTAAGCAGAGATTCTAATACCATGGTTTATTTAATAGACGCTTTATTTATATATTTTGTTAATATTCTTTTAACTAACAATTAACTTTAAATATAAACAAAAAATACCAATTTAAATGGAAGATTACAAAAAACTTTTAGAAAAAGTGAGAAAAGAATTGCCAGAGCATGTTTTTCAGAAAGAAAGGTTTGAAATACCTAATGTAAAGGGCCACATACAGGGAAACAGGACAGTAATAAGTAATTTTTTGCAGATAGCAGGAGTTCTTGGAAGAGAACCAGAAAGTATGCTAAAATTTGTTTTAAGGGAGCTGGCAACACCTGGGGAAATCAAAAAGAGCGGAAGCGTCATAATGGGAACCAAAGTTCCTGCATCCAGAATCAATGAAAAGGTAAAGCAATATGCTAATTCTTATGTATTTTGTTATGAATGCGGCAAGCCCGACACAAAAATAGAGAAAGAGGGCAATTTCAGTTTTTTGAAATGCACAGCCTGTGGTGCAAGACATTCTATAAAGTCTAAGATGAAATTATGAAGAAAAGCAAAGAAACCCCAAAATCATCCAAACCACCTAGTCAATCCCTCTTGCTTCTCTTTTTCCTTGCCAAATAAACTCTCCACACCCCTTTTTGTAAGCTCTAAGTTTTGTTTCAGATAAGATGGCAAGTTGTATTTATCTGCTAAAGATATGGCCGGTTCAAGATATTTTATTATGGATCCTTCAGATATTGTAAAAATAATTTTACCGCCGCATTTTAAGCAATTTCCCACTAAAGGTGGCCTTCTATATTTTTCATTGCATGTACTGCACCTGAATTGCTGCATTGAAAATCTCCTTAGGTTTCCCCTTATATCTCGTATAAGGTGTTTTTCGATTACTAACCTGGCAACATCACATTCATCAACAGCCCTTATTTTATCAGCAAGCTCCATTTGGCCTTTGAGTTTTTCTTCCATTGTGGGTATGGTTTTGTAGGCTGAACACACCACTCCTGCATTCATATCAGAAACGTTGTGTGTAAAACCAAAGTTATGATATTGGCTGTCTGTATCTAATCTTTTGCCAAACTGTTCTATTTCAACCTCCCGTGGTTGTTTAAACTTAATACATGCTTCGTAAAACTCTAATGGGTATCTCTGGCATATGTCCAAATCAAAAGCCATATCATCCACTTCTGAGGGGACTAGCTTGGATGTTAGGACCAACGGCGCATCTTGTGTAGATCCCCTTCTGCCAGGCAGGTATTGTTTTGAAAAATTAAGTAAAACATCCATTAGCAACATCACAGAGGCCTCGTCTCCATCACAATCTCTTCTGGTTGCAGCATGAAACATGGGGTGCGCAAAAAAACCCTGAGTTTTTGAAAATCCTATTACTCTGCCTACAACTGCCGCAGAAGTATGTGGAGAAAGAACCGCAACCAAAGTTCCTGGAAGGTCTTTTTCTGATCTCATATTATAGAATTTGTTAATTTTATAAAACTCTTTTAGTAAATCATCAATAAAAAAAGAGGTTTTTAGAAGAATTTTATCAGCTCCCAATTCTAAGCTTTCGTTGCATGCAGGCAATATTATGTCCTGCGGCATAAGCTCTAGTATTTGTTCATCTTTAAGAAGTTCTGCACCAGAAATATCCTGGTTATAACCAAGTTCTTTTGCTTTTTCAACAGTTATGTTTATTTCTTTTGGTTTGAAATGTGTTATTGGTAATTGAGTCATATCATACCTTGTTGTGCCTTCTTTATTGACGCAAATATCATATTTGGCCCTAAAAATTCCTTTTAGGAAGTGTTCTGGTATGTGGTCTTTATTTGATGTGCCCCTAACACCTTTTATAAGGTCAGGGTATGCCTTTATATTGAGCTTTTTCAAGTAGTTATCAAAATAATATTTTATATCTATAGTTTGTTTTGAGTATGTTGCAGTTGGTCCGTGTTTGCACTCTGTATCATTTATTAAGCCGCAGGCATTACAATAATATTTTTTTCTTGTTTTTCTGTCACACACTTCACATATACTAAAAATTGTTCTTTTATTGCACTTCTCACAATGAAACAAAGGAAACTCTGCTGTTATTTTATTACTCTCAAAAGTGCTTTGAAAAGATCTTAATCTTCCTCCTTCCTCTCCTATGGGAAACAAAACATGCGGACTTCCTGTCAATTTTCTCATTTTAGCTTTTTCAGGCCTGCCCATTCTGGCTCCAATAAACACTCCAGATTTATCCCTAATTTTTATGCTGGAGATTTCATTCACAATGGCAAGGGAACTTTCAGAAGTGTTTCTCTCATCTATTTCGATTTTGTTGTTTTCTGTTTCTTTTCTTAAATTAAAGATTTCGGATATTGTATAAGCATCATCATTTTCTATAACTATAAACTCCTTATTTGCAATTAGGTGGGGGACACCCAAACTATCAAGAATAGAGTTTAAATGTTCATCATACCTTATGACTAATTTGGTTACTAAATCTTCGCTTGATGTAACTCTGGAATCGACAACCTTTTTAAGTAGGTAAAAAAAGTCTTCTGTAGGTATGAGATTCCAATGATAGGTGTATTCTGGATGTAATGGAACATTTAATTTTCTTGAAATAGTGAATGCTGTTTTTGCGTTTACTTTTGTGTTTAGTGGTTCTTTAAACATTCTTTCTAAAAAAGATTTCTCGATTTCCAACAACAAAGCCAATTTGTCTATTTCCAAAGTTCCAAAGGCATTCACTGTAGCATGTTCAACTTCTAAACTCCACCACTCTTCACAATAGCCTGGGGGCAATAATGTGTGCGCCCTGTTATAGAAATCACCATAACTTATCAGAATATCTCCTAAAAAGAGTATTTCTTTTATCTCGTTTGCTAGTTTTTTTGATGTTGCTTCATCATTCAGCCTTATAACACTGTCATCTTCTAATTTGACTATTGGGCCCTCAATGCTATCACAAACTGTTATTGATGTGGCTTTCCCTGGTCTTTCTATTTTAAGTTGAGTTCCCGTTGCCAAATATCTTTTCAATATGTGCATAGTAGCAGGGTGAATTGCTGTTGCAGAATAACCAGAAAGCCTGCTTCTGCCATATCTCAGCCTAAATCCTCCTGCTGCTAAAGGGTATGTCAAAACCGGTCTGCCTGCTACCAAATCTTCAATAAAAGTGTACACTGGTAATATTTTTTCCTTGCTTAGTTTGTTTTTTGCTTTAATGTTTTTTTGTAATACAATAAACTCTTCTAAAAAAACCCAATGTCCAATACCAAAATCCTCTGTCCACCTCGAGATAATATCCCAAATTTTTGATGCCTTTTGCGCTAAACATTCTCCTAACACCAGACACGAGCCGCTCCTTATTTGGTTTGTTTCAATCCTATCCAAATCTTTGTAATTAGATACTTCTATTTTCTCAGAAGGGTCCCCATCTATCTGCAAGGGTAATTTTTTAACAAGATATCTTATTTCTTTTTCGCTGGGCAAATACTGTAAATTTGTGACTCTTTCATGATAATCATAAAGTTCTGTTACCATCCTTCTTATTTCTTTTTCTGAAGCATCATACACATCATAACCCATCTTTTTCCTTATATGGTCTGCTATAACTAAAGAAAATGCTCCTGCTGTTCCCCCAGCGCTCCTTATAGGCCCGGAGTACATCAAACAAAAATATTCTTTTCCGTCTCTTCGTTTTTTTAATTTTAATTCCACAAAGCCCTCTAAGGGGCTTGAAACAACGCCCAAAGTTAGGTAAGCTAATCCAACCCTAATGCCTGCTTCCATTGCTTTTATTTTATCTTCAAATTTACAGAATTTCTCAGTAGCAACTTCTAAAGATACAGTAAGGGCAACTCTCGGATCTAATTTTCCGATTTTTTTTTCTAGCTCTTGGATTCTCTTTGACAGGCCGGAATTTATTATATCTGGTATTAAAGTTCCTATTAATCCTTCTATCCTCTCAGCCATATTCTTGGCTAAGGGTACACTTGCTTCTTCTTCTGGATCAAATCCCTGCTTTCTTGCTTTGTTTGCAATTTTGTATGTTGCAGCGACGTTGCGTTCTATTTCCTTAAAATAATTGTCAATCTCTTCTTTCATTTTTCATTACTTCCCAAACTTTAGAATTTTTACGTGCCTTGTTTGTAAATTTACTATTGGGACCCTGCTTGGTTCTGGGTTGTGGCCTACTTTTTCCTGGAATGTTGTTTTACTTTGCCAGCAGCTTCCTGAAATTAAAGTTGTGTCTTTGTAGTTTGCTGCTGCTGCTTTATGTATATGCCCGCTAACAAAAAAATCAGGGACCTTGTCTATAACCAAAAAATCTGAGTTTGTATCTGGAACGTATAATGTAGAGGTATATGAAGGAGCTAAGTGCCTTTTTTGTAATAAAAATTTCATTAAAATATCTGCCCGGTCATATCCTCCTTGGTTCCTTATTGACTCCATTTCTGCAAAATAAAAATCAAAAGAATAGCCATGGTAAACTAAAACGTCGAACCCTGGAAACTTATCTGAAGAATGTATATTTATTTTAGAGGGGTTTGAAACCATAGTTGTGTTTGGTAGATTGTAAAGTGGTTCTGCAAAATCTTTGTAAATTGGTGGCTGTGGTTCTGCTAATCTCATTGCATCGTGATTCCCAGGGCATATTATCAGCTTTATGTTTTTTGGTATCTTGCCAAGAAGGTCTGCGCACACTTTATACTGGTCTTTAATGTCTTTTATCTTGAGCTCTTTCTCTTGATTAGGATAAACACCGCAACCATCAACTAAATCCCCAATAAGAAAGATATATTTAACTTTTGCTGCTATTTGTTTTTGTGGTTCGTTGCCTAGCTCGCAGTTTATCCATTTCAAAAATCTATCGAAGTCTTCTTCCAAAAAGTTTTTAGACCCTACATGGAGGTCGGACAAGAACAAGGCATACGCTTCTTCTTCTGCTTTTTTTATCTCTTTAGTTAAAGGTATATCTGGAGGCAATAGGTTGTTTGCAAATATTATATTATCCCCATTTATCCCGTTTATCCCTATTACATCATCCAGCAATACGTCTTTAGCTATTTTAAACAAATCTGGTTTGTTTTTATTTACGAGCAGATTTATATTTCCAGTCCTATCTTCTACAGTAAGAATGTAGTTGCCGTTTTTAGTGGTTTTTTTGTCCCGCACCATACCTATAAGAGATACTTGTTCTCTGTCTCTTTTTCCAATGATTCTGTTTATTGACGTTGTGTTCTGTAGTTCTTGTCTTTGTTTCAGAATTCTTTCTATGGTTTGGTATCTGTTGTTGAAATATTGTGTGAAATCCTTTGCTTCTCTTTTTTTAGGAATTGAATCGTATGAAAAAATTATTTTTACGTTGCTTTTTGCTTTTCTTGGTTCGCCAACATTGTCTGTTTTCTTGTGGTCCAGAATCTGTTCAAATGAACTGTCGCTCCCAACATCATATTTTTTTTCTGAGATTGCTTGGAGTTTTTCTACTTCTGCCCAGTTTAGCTTCTCTTTAGATCCAAAAACGTCTTTTATCTTTTTGTTAAAAACAGCTATGTTTTTAAAATTCTCACCTTGAATCAAACTACAGAATTCAGATAGGTTTTCTTCATCTTCTAAATATTTCAGTAAATCGTGATTAAGGAGGAGGCCTTTTTTTAGAAAAAAACCAACTATATCTTTCCTCTTTGTTTCAATCACCTCCATTTTCAGCCCAACACCAACTCCTCTTCTAAAATTTTTTTAGTTAGTGGTAGGACTGATGATGAAACAACTAAAGTTATTTCTCTTGTTCTGCCATATCTTCCTTTAGATATTGTTTTTGTATTTATTATCCCCATTAGTTCAAATTCCCTTATGATATCTGAAATTCTTCTCTGGGTCAGGGGCCTTAATCCTATTTTAAAACACAGCTTTTCGTAAAAACCATAAATCTCCCCAGTATATGCCAATAAATTTTTATCTTTTACAGAGAATATGGAAAACAACACTGCTTGGAACTGTTTTGGTTGTGTTTTTATAATATCGAATATTTTTTCCTTTTCGAGCCTTTCTTCTGCTTCATCTATGTGGTCTGTTGTAACTGTTCCGCTTTTTGCTCTTTCTGCTATTTCCCCAGAAACTCTCAGAAGCCCTATCGCTTTTCTCGCGTCTCCATTTTCTCTTGCCACATAAGCAGCGCATTTTTCAATAACTCCCTGTTCAATTATGTTTTCTTTAAACGCCTTTAACGATCTTTCTCTGAGTATATTTTGTATCTCCACTGCATTATAGGGTGAAAATAACACCTCCTCTTCCGACAAAGAAGATTTTACCCTTATATCTATATTCTCTATAAACATAGTATCATTAGAAATCCCAACTAAAGATACCTGAGAGTTCTGTAGTTCCTCATTTATTCTTGTTAGGTTGTAAAGGATGTTGTCTCCTGCCTTTTTGATTAGTTGGTCCATTTCATCCAAAACAACCAAAACAACACACTTCTCTTTTTCAACAGCAGCATAAAAAACCTTATACACTTCATCAGTAGGCAGCCCAGTAGGAGGTATTGTTTTCCCAAAAAAACTTGCTAATTTAGCTATTAATCTATATTCTGTATCAGCAACTCTTTTTAATTTACAGTTGATATATATAATTTTCAATGGAATGTTTTTACCTTTAGCCAACTCCCCCATATTGTTTATAACATTTTTAACTGTAAGTGTCTTGCCGGTGCCTGTATTCCCATAAACAAAAAGATTAGAGGGTTTTTCTTGCTTCAAAGCAGGTGCCAGGATACTAGCAATCTTATTTATTTCATTGTCCCTATAATATATGGTTCCTGGTGTGTAAGAAGGCAGCAAAACACCCCTATCAACAAATAAAGACTCCTTATATAAGAAATCTTCAAAAAACTCTGTTAAACTCTTTTTTATCATACCATTTTCCAAAGGAAACATACCTATTTAAACTTTGTGTTCTTTAGCAAATTGTTAATATTCACTAGTCATATCAAGAACACATAACCCTCCCCTCCTAGACGCACATTTCCTTTGGAACTTTGTTATGGTTATTGTGTGGTTGGTGCTGTTTACAAACACTTCCATTAGTTACAATTAGTATTACAATCTTGTTATATCGCAATTATAATATTATCGTATTGTAGTTATAATATAATTATAACTACATATAATTATGTTATATTTGTTTTCTATATAGAAAATAATAATATACTAAACATAATATATTACAAAATATAACAAAACACACAACAAAAACAAAACCACCAGAAACAAAAAACACAACCAACCAAACAACAAAACTCCATAAGAAGTAAAGGACACAGAGACAGATTCATCATTTCATAGTAATAAAAATAGGAAGGTTTATAAACAACCACCATATACCCACACACATGACCGACAACGAAGATATAATAAAAAAAACAAGAGAGTTTGGGCTCAATACTTATGAGGCCAAAATCTGGATATCTCTTTTGAGTCGCAGCACATCCACCGCAGGAGAGCTTTCTGATATAGCTAACGTTCCGCGCTCTAGAAGTTATGATGTACTCGAAAGCCTAGAAAAGAAGGGGTTTGTTGTCATGAAGCCAGGAAAACCAATAAAATATTTAGCCATACCTCCTAAAGACGTTCTGGAAAACGTTAAAAAACAAATCGAAAACCACACAGAAAAACACATATCAAAAATTAAAAGCGCAAGTTTTAGTAATTTGATTCAAACTTTCCAAGAACTGCACGAAAGAAACACAAACACCACAGAGAACATTGTAGCCATATTAAAAGGCAAAAAAAATATTGATAAACACATTAGTTTTTTGTTTAAAAACGCCAAAAAGGAAATATTTTTTTGTACGGAAAATGAAGCAGACGAACACTTAAATATTATAAACATAACAAACAACAAACTAAAAATAGTTAAATCAACTAACAAGGGGGTGGATTTGTGTGTGGTTGATGATGATAATATTATCCTGCTCCCAATTAGTGAGGAAGAAGTGCACCCAGATTATAATCTCTGTATATGGATTAAAAGCAAACATACAGCTAATTTCTTGAAACGGTTGCTAGCACCAGTTTAATCAACCACCACCACCACCCAATACGAAAAGTTTTTATATAACTCTCTTTTAATACAAAATAATAGATAATCATAATTAAAGAGGTGGTAAAATTGCCTTTCGGCGTTCAAGAATTCACTCTTGCGGTGATTTTAGGTACATTGTTTGCAATAGTATATGCATTAAGGGTTTTAGTTCTCATGGAAAGAAGGATTGCAAGAATAGAGTCCCATGTAGAAAGTGTTGTTAACAAGGTAATGAAAGAGGAACTCAAAATTGAAAAATCTTTGAAAAGAAAAAAGAAATAAATTTCTTATTTTTATTCCCCAACAATTTCTTCAAATAACAACCCTTTACTTTTAGCATTAACAGCATTTATAGTAAAACCTTTGCTTGTTTCTTTCATATCCTCTAAAGAAACAAAAAACCACTCATAACCCTTAAACCTTATAGCAATCCACGGCTCTGCACCAAAAATATCAGCAAATTTCTTCAAAGCACCGATCTCTTTCTTTTCAAAATATTTTTTACTGTCTTTAGTGACTTTACATTCTATTGCCAGTCTCCTTAATTTATTACCTACCAAAAGGTCTGGGCTGGGGTACCTGTTAGAACCAGAACCAGCAATCCTCAAACAAGCCCAATTTTTATTCCAAAACAGATGTACAAGCTCTCTTTCCCCATTTATACCTTTTGATTTTAGAGACATTTTTGAATTTAAATCTATAATTCAATCTTCATAAAATCATTTGCACATAACACATCATCAAAATAATCTTTTGCATCTTTCTCAAGCTCATTAACATCTTTATATCTTGCGCTAAAATGAGTCAAAATAAGTTTTTTTGTGCGACTTCTCTTTGCGAGCACGGCCGCTTGTTTTGAGGTCATGTGTTTATGCTCTTGTTCCTTCCCCTTTAAGTTTGAGGAGTAGGTGGCTTCGCATACCAATATATCAGAATTTCCAGCTAATTTATCTGCACCTTTACAAGGAATAGTATCACTTATAATTGTTATTTTCTTTCCCTCTACAGCGGTTGTGGCTTTATTGGCATTTATCTTCTTTCCTTTCCACGTAATATTTTTGCCCTCCTGCAATTTACCCAACAGGGGGCCTTGCGGTATCCCTCTTTTTTTTGTGAAATTTAAATTAATTTTTCTTTTGGTCTTTTCAATTAAACTATACCCTAAAGTCTCAACATTATGCTTTAATCTTTCAGCTTCTAAAATAAATTTGTCATTTTCAAAAAATTTGCCATTTTTAATATCATTAACCTCAATATCTATCTTTCTGTCAAACACAAAAACCTCAAACATCTTTTTCATGAATTTCTTTGTTCCAACAGGGCCGTAAATCTCTAATGTTTTCCCATAACCAGCAGCACTCATACTCTGTATCAATCCAGGTAGCCCTAAAACATGGTCACCATGCCAGTGGCTTATCAGGATTTTTGTGATTTTTGTCAACTTCACACCGGCAATCTTCAGCTGCCTTTGCATTCCTTCACCACAATCAACAAGAATTCCCTCAGAGCCATAGCTAATTAAAACCCCGCTTTGGTTCCTGTCCTTTGTCGGCACCATTGAAGAAGTGCCCAAAAACAATATTTGCATTCTATACAGTGATTAATACTCTAATATAACTCTTTCTATATTGAAACCAACTAAAATATCTTTATAAAAACAATAACCTTTTTAAGCAATACAATAAAACACATATTAAATAAAAAATGAAAAAACCAGAGAAAAAAACAGAAACCAAAGAAGAAAAAATCCCAAAAATAAAAGCAGAGTTTGTTGGGGATAGGGTTTTAACAGAAGTTTCAGATGCTTCAAGGGAACTGTATAATCAAGGTAGATATGGGGCTTTATTGGATAATGGGAGATTGCAATTGTCTCTTATAGAAGCACTTTATCTTATGGAAAAAGGCAATATAGTAATACATAAAAGCAAGAGCAAGGAGATGGATTTTGATGAACTTTCTAAAAAAGCCAAAAAACTTGAGCCAAATTCCTGGATAAGGTTTTGTGTTTATAAGGATATAAGAAACAGAGGTTATATAATAAAAACTGCATTGAAGTTCGGAGCAGACTTTAGGGTTTATGATAGGGGTGTGAAACCAGGAGAGGATCATGCAAAATGGATTGTATACCCTGTTTATGAAAGTTCAACCCTAACATGGTATGAATTTGCAGCTAAAAATAGGGTTGCGCACTCAACAAGGAAAAGACTGCTTCTTGGCGTAGTAGATGACGAGGGAGACACATCATATTGGGAAACCCGGTGGTTAAGGCCTTAGCACAAAAAATATATAAAAAATTAGTTCTTTCTTCAGTTTATGGACAAAAATGAGACTATATTATCTATAATCAAAGAAAAAGGCCCGCTTTTGCCAGTCCAGGTATCCAAAGAAATAGATGATAACATACTAATAACCTCAGCAAGACTTTCTGAGTTACTCACAGCAAAACACATAAAGATATCAACCATCAAGGTAGGGGGTTCCCCCTTGTATTATTCTTCAGGACAAGAGAGCAAACTTCAGAGTTTTGTGGGTAATCTAAATGGAATGGAGAAAAAAGCATACGATTTATTGTTGCAAAACAAAGTTTTAAAAGATACCTCCCAGGAACCGGCTATAAGGGTTGCATTAAGGCAAATAAAGGATTTTGCGGTTCCATTACAAGTAAATTATCAGGATAAAAGTGAGATATTCTGGAAATGGTATCTAATCGATAATAGAGAAACAGAACCAATAATAAAAAATATATTGTCTAAGAAAGAAAAAACCATTCAAGAAAGATTGGTAGAAAACCAAGAAACCCAAAGAGTTCCTGGAACCCAAAAACCGAAAGAAGAAATAAAAAAAGACCCGACAACGAACATCAAAAAAACAACCAACCCACACCAGTTTTTTAAAAATATCCACAACTTCTTTGATGAAAATAAAATCAATATTATAGAAACTAAAGAAGTAAAGAAGAATTCAGAGACAGATTTCATAGTGGAATTACAAACCCAGATAGGAAATATAAAGTATTCCTGCAAATCAAAAAATAAGAAAAAAATCAATGAAGCAGATTTAAGTTCTGCACTAATTCATGCGCAATCAAAAAATCTTCCACTCTTGTTTTTAACAAATGGAATGTTAACGAAAAAGGCCAATGAAATGCTAAACAATGAGTTTAAAAATATAATAATAAAAAAGATACAATAAAGATGGGAGTAGCATTTAAGGATTTAATAATATCAAAAGAAATAAATTTAGAAGATTTGAAAGCCAAAACATTAATTCTAGATGCTTATAATATATTGTACCAGTTTATTACAACAATAAGATCAAGAGACGGCTCATTATTGATGGATTCTAAAGGAAACATAACCTCACATTTAGTTGGATTGTTTTCAAGAACCACAAATTTGATGCAGAAAGGCATAAAACTGGTTTTTGTATTCGATGGAAAACCACCAGAATTAAAACAAAAAGAACAGGAAAGAAGAAAGACATTGAAATTAGAAGCTGAAAAGAAATATTTAGAAGCCAAAAAAATCGGAGATAAAGAAGAGATGAAAAAATACGCTTCCAGGACCTCAAGATTGAGTAAAGATGTGGTTGAGGAAGCAAAAGAGCTTATTTCTCTATTAGGGCTTCCGATTGTGCAAGCACCTTCAGAAGGTGAAGCACAGGCAGCTTATATGGTCAAAGAAAACAAAGGCTTTGCAGTTGGCTCCCAAGATTTTGATTCAATAATTCACGGAGCAACAAAACTTGTTAGAAATTTATCTATATCTGGAAGAAGAAAAAAAGGAAAAACAATAACATATGAAACAATAAGTCCTGAACTTATAGATTTACCAGAAAATCTTAATAATTTAGGCATAGATCAAAATCAACTAATAGCATTAGCAATGATAATTGGCACAGATTACAATCTTGGAGGCATAAAAGGCATAGGACCAAAAAATGCATTAAAACTGGTAAAGCAGCACAAATCAGATTTCGATGCCTTATTCAAAGAAATTAAATGGGATGATTATTTTGGTTTTTCGTGGGAAGAAGTCTACTATCTTATTAAAAAATTACCTACTACAGATAAATATGAATTAAAATGGAAAAATATAAATAATGAAAAAATAAAAGAAATGCTCGTTGATGAGCATGATTTCTCTGAACAACGCGTTTCAAATACACTAGAAAAACTAAAAAAAGCAACAACAGAAAAACAGCAAAGGTCATTGGGAGATTTCTAAAATTCCATATAAATTAAATTATTTTCTAAGAAAATAATTGACAATAAAAGTATTAAGCATAGTTCCGTCATCTTTTGATATGGTGGGTAGTATTATAATCTTCTCTGATTTTCCTAAAGAACTGTCAAAAAAAGAAAAAACCATAGGAAACGAAATAATAAAAAATTATAAACAAATAAACTCTGTTTTTAAGAAAACAAGGAAATATTCCGGAAAATATAGGACGCCAAAATTGAAATTGTTGGCTGGAAAAAACAATAAAGAGACAATACATAAAGAAAATAATGTAAGATTAAAATTAAATGCAGAAAAGGTTTATTTTTCTTCAAGATTAAGTGAGGAACGAAAAAGAATATTTAAGCAAATTAAGAATAATGAAACAATATTAGTGATGTTTTCTGGTTGTTCTGTATATCCCTTGGTTATCGCAAAAAATACAAATACAAAAGAGATTTATGGTATAGAAATAAATCCAACTGCACACAAATACGCCTTAGAAAACATAAAATTAAACAAAATAGAAAATAAAATAAAATTATTTCTTGGTGACGTTAAAAAGATTTTGCCAACAATAAACAAGAAATTTGACAGAATAATAATGCCTTTGCCTAAAGGAGCAGAGAATTTTTTAGATTTGGCTTTGAGTAAAATAAAAAAGAACGGAATTATACATTTTTATGCTTTTTCTGAAGAGGACAAATATGATAATATAATTAAAATTATTGATAACGAATGCAAAAAGAAGAAAAAACAATGTAAAATTTTAGATATCATAAAATGCGGGCAGTTCTCCCCAAGAGTTAACAGGATTTGTGTGGATTTTAAGGTAAAATAATAAGATTTATAAAACCACATATATTATTCTGATGTGTGCAATGAGTTGGTGAACACCCTAGGACGAAAGGATGACTGACGGAAGTAACTGACGAGCACACACTTTTCTAAAAAAGAATTTACCCGAACATCCTTATATAATCATCCCCTTCTGCCTCTTCTGCCAGCTTTACTTTATCTATAGCCTTTAAGAAATCTTTTCTTGTTATACTTGTTCTATTTTCCCTGATTGCAAAATATCCTGCTTCTGTACAGACTGCTTTTATTTCAGCCCCGCACAAATCTTCCATTATTGCAGATATATTGTTCAAGTCAATATCTTTTCCTAAAGTCATATTTTTACTGTGAATCTTTAAAATATCCAATCTTCCATCATTCTTTGGCAAAGGTATATGTATAAGCCTGTCCAATCTTCCTGGCCTAACAACTGCTGGATCAAGTATGTCCTTTCTGTTTGTGGCCCCTATAATCTTGACATTATCAAGAGAATTAAAACCATCTATCTCTGCCAATAGTTGCATAAACGTCCTGTTTACCTCTCTTTCACCACTAGTGCCCACTTCAATCCTTTTCGCAGCTAAAGCATCCAGTTCATCAATAAAAACAATACTTGGCGCTTTTTTCCTCGCAAGCTCAAAAATCTCACCAACCATTTTTGCGCCTTCTCCAATAAATTTCTGCACCAGTTCAGATCCTACTACTTCTATAAAGGTAGAATTAGTGGATGAGGCAACTGCTTTAGCCAGTAAAGTTTTTCCAGTTCCAGGGTCACCATAAAGCAAAATACCTTTCGGTGGAGTAATACCCACTTTCTTGAACAGCTCTGGTTTTTTTAACGGAAGCTCAACAACTTCTTTTATTTCCCGCGCCTGTGCATCTAAACCCCCTATATCTTTCCAAGAGACTGTTGGCTTTTCCACTATAACAAAACTCTCTATATCAAACTTTTTTGTTATTGGCATCTTTTTGATTATTGTAAGGTTCTTCTGGTCAGTCAAGACCATATCTCCAGGCTTAACTTTACCACATTCCTCAGAAATATTGACATAAAACTGATTTCCGTTTGGCAATCTTATTATTGCATCTTTCCCAAACAGATTTCTGACTTCAGAAACCATTAATGGAGGTATTTTAAACCTGTCAAGCTCTTCTTTTAGCTTATTTACAGTCTCCTTAAGAATTTGGTTTTCTTCGTTAGTCTGGCTTGTATTTGCACTATAACTATATATTACACTATCCAGAATATTTTTTTCCTTTGCAGTCATTCTATACTTAAAGCATATTTACATTTAAATAACTTTTGGAACTTAAATTATCAATTTTCCATTATACACTACTCTTTTATCATCAACCCAAATAGTGGGTTTTTTAATAATTCCATCAAGATGTAGCTGCACATTTACCTTGCCACCAAAACCAGCATTGTTTCCTAAAGCAATATGGCACGTCCCTACAACTTTTTCATCCTCTAAAATGTTGCCTGTGATTATTGCTTTTTCATTAGTCCCAATTCCAAACTCTGCAATATTCCTTGCTTGCTTACCTACAGAATCCAATACTTTTTCCAATTTTCTTGCTCCCTTTCCTTTAAAGATTATTGCATGCCCATTTTCAACATAAACCTGCAACGGCCTTTTTATCTTTCCAATACCAGCAAAAGAAGCATCTACAATAAAAATACCATTAGCAGTCCCTTCAACCGGAGCAACAAATATCTCTCCAGTAGGCAGGTTACCAAAAGAACCTTTTTTCGTGAATAGTCCAGAATCTTCCCCAAATGCTTTCCTGCCATTGATGCTAAAACTAATATCAGTTCCAAGTTTGGTTTTTACTCTTACATTTTTGCCTTTATTGATTGTATTTACAATTTTCCTGCTTATTTTTTTTAATTTATCATAATTTATGTCTAATGTTCGGTTAATAATGCTTTTTGTAATTCCAGGCATAGTAACTATCCTTGCGCCCTTATCACAAGCATTTTTCCTTGCTGTTGTATGGCTTAAAGATTTAGCTGTTATAAGAAGCTCAACATCATATTTCAGCATCTCTTTTGCTATCTTATTATTTGGCTCAGTACCGCTGACTTTTGGAATTGAAATTTTAATTAATCTAGCATTATTTGTTAATTTTTTTCCTTCATCAAAAAACAATTTTGCAATATCATATAATTTAGAGTCAGTAACTATCAATAATTTCTCATTTTTCTTCAAATCCAAACATTTTTTAAGAACAATCTTAGTAGATTTTAACATTTTATTAGAATATTATAATTATTATTTTGTATTGATTTTTTATTATTATGCTTTATTGTCAAACTACAAACTCTCCTTTTTTGATAATCCAATGTTCCTTTCCATTCTCATCAACACCGTAAATATCCATCTTCTGCCTTGGGCTGTTAATTACAATATCTGTATGATATTCTGTTGCCCTATCCGGCTCAAAACCACTCCCTAAAGCAATATGTATCATTCTAGCTATCTTCTCATTTACAATGAGATAATCACATAACTTTGCGCTAGGATTTGTGTTTATTGCAAACTCATTTATCATATTAAAGTTATTTTTCTTTAAATCAATAATTTCCTGGGGCTGGCTCTTGAACTTCTCCTGGTTTAAAATCATCTCCCAAGCCTCTTTCTTTTTATCTTTTATTTTCTTTAGTATATCTTTTGGGCCAGAAACTACCTTATATTCTTTGCCATTAGATTCCACTACCAAAGGCTCTTTATCTGATAATAAATAGCTCTGGTCAAGACTTATAACAACATCCCCTACAATAGTTCCCTTGACATATTCTGGGGTCACAAACGCTTCTCCTCCAGGAAAATTAGCCATATTTCCTGCCTTGATCCCAGTCATCTTTAGATATTCCGAATTTATTTTTTCTCTAATATCTGCATCAGAGGTTCTTACCCACCTGTGAGTTCCATCTTTTTTTACCAAACCAACCTCAAAATCTGTTTTAAATCCATCAATTTTTTCTCCAAAAACCTTTATAAATTTACATTTATCTGCTATTTCCTTAATTTTGCGGTTTCTATCTCCCATCGTTTTCCAATCAATATTGCATGTTTCAATAAAAACATCTATTGGCAATGTTTCAGTAAAACCTACCCTGGATAATGGCTCCCTGTCATCTAAAGATGTTTGTGGGTAAAAATCAAGCTTATATACCATTTGCCCGGGGCCTTGCCATCTGGTTTTTTTATTTAAAGAAGGATAGCCAATCAACTCCCCAAATACATGCTTTCCATGGTAACCCTTCCCAGCTATAAAAAAAGAAGCATCTGCGTGCTGTATTCTTGATAATTTTAATAAACCAGATACCCTATTATATTTCTTAAAAATATCCTCATCAACCCCCTTACATAACTCACATCCTGATAAAACAGCCCTCAACTCCGAAATTGCTTCCCCCCTATCAAGCATAGAGCTTCTTTGAGTGCTTGCTCCCATAGAAATTTCCCTATTATTTCTGCAATTAAGCACCATATACCATGTTATTGCATAAGAATCCAGGTAATCTTCCAATGGATGGCCCAGCATTTCATCTTTCTGTATCAGTGTAAATCCAATAGAAACTTTCTCCCCATTTTTTAGGTTATAAACATCTTTCCATATCTTTTGGCATGTTTGATTCAATTCTTTGCTTCTATGTTCTTTAAACCATCCATCTTCAAAAGGCAAGGTAAAGTCACGTTCAAAACCAAATCCTTTAGCTTCTAAAATATAATCCGGACCCTCAAACAAAGCCTCAAACTTTCCTTTCTCCCTTTTATCAACCTCTTCTACAAATTCCATTAATGCATCTGTTTTCTCATCAGATTTTCCATCTTTATTCTGCTTAAAAACTTTCCATACCTCATATAGAGCATCCAAAGATCCTGATTTTCTATCTATTCCAACAACATGCACATCACCTTCCAGTTCATGTATTGCTCTGGATAAAGGAGCAATAGAAAAAAAAGCTTTCTTATTGCTTATATCAAAAACTATAAGAAAAGATTTCAATTTTACATTTCCTAAAATTCTCTTATACCCTTCAACTGAAGAATTAAATTTTTTTTCGTCGTATTTCATAAGAAAATGTATTTTTCAACAATTAATAAACCTTTCGGCACCTTAGTCAAAATAACTGGTTTCCTTTGCATTAATACCGTATCCTCAATACGCATTCCAAATTTTCTGGGTAAATATATTCCAGGCTCTATAGTAAACACCATATTCTCCGTGATTTTATCCTTAGAATTTAATGTCAGATTAGGAAGTTCATGCACTTCAACACCAACACCATGGCCCAGTCCATGAATAAAATATTTTGAATAATTTTTTAAATCTTTAACACAACTTTCATATATTTTTCCGCAATTATCACCAACTTCAATATCCTTAATTATGCTTTTTTGAACATTTAATAAAAAATTGTAAATAGTCTTCTCTTTATTATTAGGATTTCCAACATATATTGTTCTTGTACAGTCAGTGCAATAACCCTTATACTTAACACCAAAATCCATCATACAGAACCCTTTTTTTAATTTTACATTTTGCGGTTCATAATGAGGCATGCTTGCATTGCTTCCAGAAGCTACAATAGGGCTAAATGCAACATCCAGACCATGCTTCTTAGTTTCATATTCAAGAAAACCAGACACATCAGATTCAGTTTTAAAATCTTTAAAATTATTTATTGTCTTATTTAATATTTTATTTCCGTAATTAAACGCTTTTTTTATTATTTGAATCTCTTTATTTGTCTTGATTTGCCTTAATTTTAGGCAATCTAAAGAAATATCTTTAGTTTTAACACCTTTAAACTGTTTTTTAAAGCGTTTGTAAATATTCAATGTAAAATTATTATTGTCTATTGCTATTTTTTTTGCTTTAATCTTATTTTTCCTGATTATTGTATGAATTGATTCAAAAAATCTTTTTTTGTCCATAGAATATACTCTTTTTATCATCGACTTCTTTGCTTTCTCAACTTCCATCCTTGGAGCTATAATGAAAGGCTTTTGTTTTCTCGGAATAATTAATGCTCCCAAGCCATTATAACCAGAAAAATAGAGCATATTTGGATTTATTTCCATGCCTAAATTATAGAATAATGCAAAATCCTGTCCTTTATCTTCCAGAATCCTTTGAAATTCCTTAATTTTCATCAAAAAAGAAAAGATATTAATACAATTTAAATCTTTTGCCAAAACAACATAATTTAAAATAATACAACCAAAAAAACCAATCAATCAAAATGAAAAAATACAGGCTAAATAACGGCATAACTATAATTTTTGAAAAAAATTCTTCAAAATCAGTAGCAATAGAGATAATGTTTAAGGTAGGTTCTAATGATGAAAGTAAAGAAATTTTTGGGATATCCCATTTTCTTGAGCATATGCTGTTTGAGGGGACTAAAAATAGAAAGGACTCCAGAGAAATAGCAAACGAAATTGAAAAATATGGCGCAGAATTCAATGCATACACTTCCGGGACCAGAACTGCATTTTTCATCAAGATTATGAATAAGAGATTTGAGAAAGCATTAGACATCCTTTCTGATATGGTTGCAAACCCGTTATTCGATAAAAAGAAGATAGAAAAGGAAAAAAAGGTCATACTAAAAGAAATAAATATGGTTACTGACGACCCAAGACTGCACCAATGGATTTTATTCCAAAAAAATTTGTTTGAAAATCATCCTGCAAAAAACCCAACTTATGGAAATGCAAAAGCAGTTAAGAGTATCAATAGAAATATAATCAATAATTATTATGATAAACATTACCTTCCTAATAATATGGTTATTTCTATTGTCGGAAATGTCAATAATATAAAAGAAAAAATAAATAAATATTTTGGTAGTCTAAAACCAAAGAATTTAAAACAAAGAAAAAGAGTAAAAGAACCCTTACAAACAAAAATAAAGACATTTGTTGAAAAAAGAAAAACTTATAATTCTTATATGGTTCTTGGCTATAAAACAGTTTCCAGAATGCACAAAGACAGCTATGTTTTCGATGTCATAAACTCTATTCTAGGCCGCGGCCAGAGCGGGTGGATCTTTGAGGAAATAAGAAACAAGCACGGCCTTGCTTACCAAGTAGGGGTTCAGAATGAACTGGAAGATGATTATGGGGCCTTCGCGGTCTTTGCTGGTTTGGATAAGAAAAATATAGAAAAAGCAAGGAAAATAATATTGCAGCAGTTTAAAAAACTTGAAAAGATAAGTAAAAACGAGTTGGAAGAGGCAAAAACCTATATTGAAGGTAACCACACATTAAACATGGAAGATAACTTCCAGGCAGCAGACAATCTCGCTTTCTGGGAAACAATAAAAAACGCATCATTAGCAGATGATTATATTAAGCATATAAAAAAAGTCGAAACTAGTGACATAAAAAGAGTTGCAAAACAATATCTGAATAATTTTTATACCTTGACAACGATTGAACAGAAATAGCTACCTTGTTACTTCAAAAGTCTTAATTTCCTCATCTAGTTTTTGCGCAACCTCGCTCTTTTCTATATTTTTTCTAACAGGTGTTATTAATTTATTGAGATATACTGCTGCACTTTGTTTCAAATCCATCGGATGTAGTTTTTTTTGTAAGAATTTCTTTTCCAATTCTTCATAAGTTTTAAACTCTAAATTTCCACCAAATTTACTTGGTCTTTCTATTTTTACAGTTTTGAATTTCTCAAAAATTATGTATTTGCAATACTCTAGAATAGGGTTTTCTTCAACAACACCCTCCGGGCAATAAGCCTTCTTAATTTTTCTATTAACATCTTCCTCATTATCAGTCATAAATATAGCACTATCCGGATTGCTTTTTGACATCTTCATTTCAATAGCCCTTTCTACAGTTTTTTCTCCTTTAGGCGGTTGCCCTAAACCCATTAACATATGATGGCTTACAACAACAGGTTTCCAGAAACCAAGTTTTGGTCCAATTTCTCTTGCTAAGACATTTACCTTTCTTTGGTCCATACCTAACTGGGTGATATCAGCATTAAGATAGAAAATATCAGCACATTGCATGCATGGATAGAATATCTGGGATGCTTGCAAAGCCTCATTCTCACTTCTCCCCATAATCTGCGAGCATCTGGTAATCCTTTTTACAGTGCTGTTTCTAGCTACTTGCATAACTATTTTAAGATACCCAGGATCTTTCATCAGATCATTTGCCCATACGAACTCGACATTTTTAAGATCCATATCGCAAGCTTTCCACACTTCTATCAAATATTTTCCAACCTTTTGAATATTCTCTAAATTACCTCCCATCTTATTGTTTGCCCAGGCATGCCAGTCTGCTACCAGCATCTTAAACTTACAGCCGGCCTTAGTCATCTTATTGACATTTATAGCTCTAAGAAGACCCTGAGCAATATGGATTGAAGTCCCTGAAGGCTCAAAACCATCATAAGCAACAGGTTTTTTCTTTGTTTCTAGTGCTTGTTTTAGTTCTTCCTCTGTTATAATCTCCTCTCCCACCTGCTTTATTAGGTCTAGCCTTTGTTTAATATTCATATTTGTTGTCTATTTTATTAGATATTTAAATATTTAATGAATAATAATATAATGAATCATTAGCTTTCCCTCTATAAGGCATTAACTGAAAAATACCTTCCAAAAAGTTTATAAGGTTTATATGATATGCATTTGATTTTATCTTTGATAAAGAAACACATGAGCAGCAAAGAATGACTAAAGAAATAGTTTTAAAGCACAGCAGAAAGGCCTTTTTTCTGGAATATCTATTGGCAGTCATTGCTATTGCAATCCTATTAAGGATAAGTATTAAGGGTCAAGAAATGAACGGACTCCTGGTTCTTCTGGTAGGCATAGCAGCTTTGACTGGATTAATTAAACCAGAGATAACCAGGGCTAAGAATGTATGCGTAATCACCCAGGAAGCTGTCACAATAAAAAAAGAAATTTTTAATAAAAAAGAGCATCAGTTCCATCTGTCTACAATCACCGATGTTAACTATAAGCAAAATGTATGGCAAAGAACATTAAGATATGGCACACTTATAATAAGGTCGTTTTCACACGCAGGAAAAGAGATCCATATAGGAAATATAGATAATCCCAAGGCAATTATGATAAAACTAGGGAAATTAGTTGAGCAGAAGTTCGATAAACCAACTCCTAAAACAGTTGAAACAAAACAATAACTAATCCAACAATTACTCCTAAGTATATTAAAGACTTATTCCCACTGGACATTCACCCGTAAGGTATTTAAAGCAATAACTATACTCTTCTTGCATGAAAATATCTGTATCTACCCTCAGTTCTTATCTTTACTGCCCTAGAAAGCTTTTTCTTCAAAGAATCCTGGCTGTAGAAGAGCCACCTAAAGAAAGCCTTGTTCTAGGAACATTACGCCATGAAATTTATGATTTCATCAATCAGGCTGAGGAAAAGATCATCACATCAATAAAGGAAAAAACACAATATGTCAAACTATTAACCACATATAAAAGCTTTTATTCAAAAGCATTAAGGGAAAGAATAATCAAAAACAAATTCAGAATAAAAGAAGTAAATCTCGACATAGTTGATGTTTTCAAAAGAACATGGCCATTAATTTTAGATGAAGCAGAAATAAGGGCAAAGAATATTTTTGAATTCGTGCAAAAATATAATGTTTATGGAAATGAATTATGGAGCAAATTAACCCCAAAGATAATTTCTGAGCAAAGAGTTGAATCCAACATACTGCAGTTGAGAGGAATAGTAGATAGAATAGAAGTTTATGAAAATGGTTATGTACCTATTGAACTGAAAACAGGAAAAGTGCCTAAAGATGGAGTCTGGCCAGGTCATCGCATCCAGATAGTGGCCTATGCAATGCTACTGGAAGAAAAATTTAAAACACAAGTAAAGGAAGGGTTTGTTAACTACCTGGATGCAAAAGAAACAAGGCAAATAGCAATAAACCCTTTCATGAAGGAAGAAATCATAAATTTAGTAAAAGAGGTACAGGAATTATTAAAAAATCAAAATATTCCAAATTATTGTGAAAACAAGAACAAATGCACTAATTGTGGCTTAAGGGAAACCTGCTATAATGAAGCAGAAGTTAGCACTTTGTTGTCAGAAATCCAATAAACTTCAATCAAAAAGTTTATATATAACTTAAGTTATTTTAATTAACAATATTTACTCGTGAGGGGTATTATGGCAGAAGAAGATAAGAAATTCTCAAAACAGCTCATAGGCAAAACAATAGTAAGTAAAACAGGAAAGCGCTTTGGAGAAGTAGGTGATTTAGTCTTTGAAACACGCTCTGGAGAGCTTATTCATCTAGTTTTGCATAACCCTACCTCCTACACTGCTAAATTAGAGCTCGAAAAAGACTCTGATGGCCATATTCTTATACCTTTTAGCGCTGTGATTGCAATGGGAGACTTTATGGTCATTGCAGAAGAAGACATTATTTGATTATTTCTGAGTTTAGTAATGTTTTTAAACCATAATTCATTCTCGATTCTGTATGGACAGCTCTATTTGGACGGAAAAATACAGGCCAAAAGATTTCTCAGAGATAAAAGGCCAGAAAGAGATAGTAAGAAGAATAAAAGCATTTGTCGAGCTGCAAAACATACCCCATCTCCTTTTTGCTGGTCCAGCAGGAGTTGGAAAAACAACTTTAGCTTTGGTTATAGTAAAAAAATTGTTTAAAGATTCATGGCATCAGAATTTCTTGGAATTAAACGCTTCTGATGAACGTGGAATAGATATAATAAGGAGCAAAGTAAAAGATTTTGCAAGGACAAGAGCTATAGGGGACGTTCCATTTAAGATAATTTACTTAGATGAATGCGACGCATTAACTCGTGAAGCACAACAAGCTTTGCGTAGAACAATGGAAAATTATACTCAAACAACTCGTTTTATTTTATCTGCAAATTATTCATCAAAAATTATAGATCCTATTCAAAGCAGATGTGCAATGTTCAGGTTTAAGCCATTGGATAAAAAAGAAATCTTTGCAGTTATCGAAAAAATTGAAAAAGATGAAAATATTAAAATCAACGAAAAGGCAAAAGAAGCATTATTTAACATAAGTGAAGGTGACGCAAGAAAAATAAACAATATATTGCAAAGCTCTGCTGCTGTAAGCAAAGATATAACAGAAGAAGTCATTTATTCGATGGCATCTTTTGCAAGGCCAAAAGAGGTTGATGAAGTCCTGAAACTGGCATTAGCAAATAAGTTTGTAGATGCAAGAAACAAATTAATGGATGTAATGCTAAATTACGGGCTTTCTGGCTTAGATATAATAAAGCAAATCCAACAGGAAATTCTAAATTTAGACATAGACAATGAAAAGAAAATGCTTCTGATGGAAAAATGCGGAGAAATCGAGTTCAGGTTAACAGAAGGCAGTGATGAGTTTATACAGCTAGAGGCTTTATTAAGCCAGTTTGTTCTTTATGGTTCAAAGAAATGAAAATTTAATTAATCAGAGGGTTGTAAATGAAATTGTTATGCATTAAGCCTCTATCTACTTAAGAATTTACTACCTATAAAAAAATCCACCAGGTGTATGGATGGTGACATCCCTTACTCTATGTGGATTAGCATCAAGGAATCTTTGGAGTGCATTTTCAACAGTTTGTGGTGTAATAGTAGTAGTAGTAGGTGCTCTATCCATGAAATAAAATCTAGATTTTCTGTTAGGTTCATCAACAAGAAGAGCGGTTTGAGAATCAAGTTCTCCATTTGAAGTATATCCATCCCACCATTTTGGGAATCCAGTACGTAATGCGTTTAAAAATCTACTGGAATCCTCCCAGTACATATCACGTACAAAGTCTTTACCCACACTATACCTCGAAGCATCAAGTGCTTCAAATATATCTCTAGCTCTATATGGTGAAACAAAACCAGATTGTGATATGAAAGGACTTTGATCTCTCATTTCATCTATCTTATCAGCAACACCAGCAATTCTTATTTGAAAATCTGCCGTTGATACTCTATTCTGTTCTCGATCTTCTTGTCTATATTCATTAAAATCCTCAACAAGCCCATCAATATCAGTTTGAATAGCTGCGATATCTGCCTTACTCTGTAATCGATCTCCTGTCAAATAATTATCAAAACTTTTTGTAAGAGCACGGAGACCTTCTCCAATTTCTGTACTCTGTGCTCCATCCTCCTTTTTATAATCCTGAAAACCTTCATTAAGTGTATCCATATCTGTTTGAATATCTGCTATAATTCTATCATATTCTTCTGCTCTACCTTCAAGATCTCCTACTCTACCCTCAACCACTGTTGCTCTACCTTCAAGCTTTTCTACTTTACCCTCATAATCTTCTACTCTACTCTCAATTATTGCTGTTTTCGCACTAAAATCACTTTGAAACTCTGCTGTTTTCTCACTAAGAACTTCTATTTGTTCATCAACATATCCTTCACTAGCGACATCCTTTGGTACTCTCGTTTGAAGTTCTGATACATCCTCTTCAAGATCTCCTGTTATTGTATTAACACTACTTTGAAACTCTACTGTTTTCGCACTAACCTCACTTCGATGTTCCTCAAATTCCTCTCGAGGGAGATTATCACCGCAACCAGGTAAACTTGCAAGAGCAACTCCTGCGGCAATTGCTCCTATACCTGCTATATACCTGATCTTAGATATTTTATTTGTATGAGTCATTTTAATGCCTTTAGCTATAAGTAAACTGTTGTTATTTATAAATCTTTCTATTTGTTACTATCATACAATAGAGTCAATCCTAGCTATTCAAGGATATAAGTAATGATTTAATATGAAGCTAAAAATAATAAGAAGTTGCTCAAGAACAATCAGCAGGACAATTATCTATAGTTTCACCAAGACCACAAAAACCATCAATTTCAACACATCCTGATAAATGCTTAGCCAAAACTACTTTATCTATGCTGTCTAAGTAATTGAATTTTATGTTTATGTCAATATTCTTCTCAAAATCGCTGCCCGGAACGTTCTGTGTGCATGTAATAGTCCTTTTGCCATCTGTTAATCTCACATCATTCAAATCTATAATTCCTGTTGTTGTACTGGAGTCAGCTCCAACGCACATCAGCGTATCGGGAATTCCTGTTGTAACCCTAACATCTAATCTATTCTCTTTAGTTCTTCTATTGCCTGGATCTTTTGGGCAGCCAGCTATAGGTGAAGTAAAGGTAATCGGCTCATTCTCAAAAACATTACCAGAGCCAGAATGCGCTATATCAAAACTAAATTGTATCTTACGTTTCCCAACAACACTCTGCCTGAAAGCAGCGACCTTAACCGGGCTTCCTGAGCTGAAAATCGGTCTTGGGCCTTTAGGCTCGCAGATAGAATCATCCGCTATATCAATCATGTTTTGCAGCACACAAATAGACCCTATAGCATTTGTTCCGTATTGATAACAAACATCAGCCCTGAAAGTAAATTTAGTGTTCCCTTTGATTGCATCACTTCTTAACTGCAAAAAACCATCGGTTTCCGCCGGGATTGTTACAAATGTTTCTACTGCCTCTATAATATTCCCTTCAGAGTCTTTTATTCTGGGTGTAGGGATATAAATCTCATTCTCAATTTGTTTGTTAGTTATAACAAGAGCACCAAAATCAGATGCCAAAATGCCCAACAAATTAACCCTTACTTGTTCTATTGATGTTATCCTGTACTCTCCAATGTTTTTTAAACTTACTATAGCTTGAAAAGGAAAATCAACATCTGTAATCTCATCTGGAGGGCTGCCTTCTAAAAATTTAATTTCTAGGCCTTGTGACCCCCCTAAAAATGGCGTTGTTGGTGCTCCTCTAGCAACCTCATCACCACCCTCACATCCTGCTATAAACAATAAGAGAATTACGCTAAAAACAATTAATGTAATCTGTTTTTTTTGCAGCATCTTAAGATTATATTTAATATATTGTTATTTAAAACTTTCTAAAATAAACCAAAAAAGAAAGAAAAAATTATTAATCAATCAAATGCTTTACCAAAATCCTCTCATCAGTACTGCTAAGATAATTGAAATCCAAGGTTATATCAGCAGATTTTTTGAAGTCGGTCCTGCCAGTGTCAAGGTCCTGTGTGCATGTAATGGTCCTTTTTCCATTGACTAATTTAACAACTCCCTCTTGTTTTGAAGTTGTGGCATCAGCAACATTAGCTAATCCAACACATCTCAATTTATCAGCCGTAAGTCCTGTGTCAATTGTAACCTTAACCTTATCTTCTTTTGTTCTTCTCTCTGTTGGTGTTTTTGGGCAATCAGCAACAGTTGTTGGATCAAAAACATTTCCACTGCTAGAATGCGCCACATCAAAACTTAATTGTATGCTATCTTTCCCAACAACACTCTGCTTAAACGAGGTAACCTGTAATGGTGAACCAGAGCTAAAAACAGCTTTTGGTCCATTAGGCTCACAAACAGCATCATTAGCTACATCAATCTG
The DNA here is from genome assembly GCA_964611745.1 of uncultured Methanosarcinales archaeon. Lineage (GTDB taxonomy): Archaea > Nanobdellota > Nanobdellia > Woesearchaeales > GW2011-AR4 > JACPJP01. The sequence continues at coordinate 36,208 of CAZTBE010000007.1, forward strand.
GTTTGCTAATACACAAATTTCTGAAACTACTTTCGTCTGGTATTTATAACAAACATCAGCCCTGAAAGTGCCATCAAAAATAGTATTTCCTTCTAATCGCCCTTTAAATTGAAATGATTTAGTGTCAGTTGGAAATGTCAAAATCATCTCTACAGATTCAATAATATTCCCTTCAGAATCTCTCTGTCTCCCTTTAAGTATATCGGGTAATGGTTTGTCTATTAAATCCGCCACATCAAAATCAGCAGGTGAATCTGATTGAAAAAGAGGGGCAAAAAATCCACTTAAACTTATTTTTGCATCTGTTGTTTCTACATCATACTCTCCCATATTTTTTAAACTTACTACAGCCTGGAAAGGAAAAGTATCGCCATCTGTCACTTCTTCTGGCGGGTTTCCTTCTAAAAATCCCACCACTAAACCTTCTGATCCACCTAAAAATGGCGTTGTTGGAGCTCCGCTAGTAACATCACCACCACCCTCACATCCTGCTATAAACAATAAGAGAATTACGCTAAAAAGTAATAATATATGTGTTTTCTCCTTCATTTTACAAATATTTAATTCCATTTCATTTATTTTATTTAAAGCTTTCTTTATATCTTTATATGCATAGTTATCCTGTGCTTGTAAGCTTTAATATTTCTATCTGTTTTGAAATTGTCGATCTGTAACCATATCTTAGCTCTATGTTGAGGGGTGTTGTAATTGCAGACCCAATATCTTTAAATTTAGGTTTTTCTAAGTCTAAAGTGCAAATCACAGATCCCTCTCCGTCAAAGAGCCTTATGATATTATCGCTTTCGTCAACAAAAGGCCGGCAGTCACCCAATATATCCTCTCCGCCAACAGTTATACTCTCCATGTATACCTTATCAAAATCTTTTCTGTCCAGGATTCCCCCCCCTAAAGGGTCGCATTTGCCTATAATCTTGTTAAAGCCCTCTAACTTTTCCCCCAATATTATATCTCCGCCTCCAACATTTTCTATACTGATTTTAAAGTGTATTTTCTTTGTAGATGCTTCTTGATCAATTCTTGTTATAGCAACAGGAGCCCCCTGTTCTGGTAATGTCTTGCTTCCAATCTCGCAAACCTTTTCTTGCCTCTGCTCAAATGGTTTAGGATCAACACAGACAGTTAGACTTGCTGTTGTCAAGTAAGGATAACATAAGGTAGCTAGTATTGTTGGCTCATATCTATCAACTAATAGATTGCCAGCAGCAATTTTCCCATCAAATTTAGCAGAATAAAAACCGCCCCTGGGATTAATGGAACTTGCTCCAGTCAAATACACATCTTTCTCTGAAAATTTTTTTGCCTTGCTATCCATATCAATAATAGCATCATCAAAACCACTAATAAAAAGTCCGCCATTACGTTTAAAAAATCCTTTCCCATCTTTATCATTTTCTGCAGGATAAATCCCTTCGTTTCTTATATCCACCATAATAGAAATATGTTCACCATCATCCTCAACTATGTACGAATCTCTTGGAAAATTTTCAACAAACTCCATTGTCAAACCTTCATTACTTTTTTTGAATTCGTCACCACTACCCCCACTAGAGTTCTCTCCACATCCAATAATAACAATAAGCAGCAAGAAAAGAGATAAAGCTTCAAATATTATTCTGGTCTTTTTAATCATTTTAATATGTTAATATCTTTTCTATTATTATATCTTTTGATACGGTAAAAGTATATCCATATTCTAATTCTATCTTTAATGGAGCCACATAAGCACCCCTATCTATCCCAATAGGTTCTTCTAGAGTGCATCTAACCAAATCTTCCTTATCCCTAAGCCTTATTATTGCAGATTCCGAGTCCTCTTCACTTACCTTACAATTTAAGTTTGTACCTGATAGAGACGCCTTAATAATTAATGTATTAAAATCTTTATAATCCAATGATTTACTAGTGCAGGCATTTTCATATATATACCTATCAGGGTTTTCTTCATCTTTTTCTGGACTTATAACCTCACCCTTCCCCATATTCCTCATCTGGATTATAAAATGGGGTTTTACCCTATTTTCGTCCACATCAGGCAGCATTCTTGTTTCAATTTTTGTTATGACAACAGGAGCTCCCTGACCACCGCCAAATGTCAAATCTTCAATATCACAGACCTTTTCCCCTCTTCTTATGCCATAAATGTCTGTATCAATACAAGCAGAACTCCCAAAGACAGTTTTGTATAGGTAACAAGCAGTCGCTAAAATAGTTGAAGGATGAGTTTCGCTTTGCCCACCAATTTTTTTTGCCTGTGCATTTATTGTTATAAACCCTTCATCCCCATTAGGATTAAATACAGATTTACCCTTAATATTAAATTCTTGCCTTTCATCATCCCCACTAACTACATCAACATACGTTTTTTCAAATCCAAAGACCAATAAACCCTTTTCTATATCAGAAGCTCCTTTATTCTGTAGCTCAACAGCTATTGGAAAAACACTAGAGGTTTCTTTGCTTCCTTCAAAAACAGATTCAGGAGGAGCATTTTCTATAAAATCCATAACAAGCCCTTCTCTCCCTTTTCTTACATCAGCATCTGTGATTGGCCTATCCCTAGACAGACCTCTGCACCCAGCAAGAACTAGTAAAGATAATACCAAAATTATTAAAATTAATTTTTTATTAATACTAACCACCTGAAAAACATTCCTCCTCTGATTTTACTGTATTCCTATCTTTATCTACAGCTTCAACCTGATAGCAGTAGTCTAGTGGCGGGCCTATATCATAAACCTGAAAATTGTCTTGGCCGTTGGGTAGAAGACCATCATCAGTTATCAATTCATACTCCCCATCTACTTTCTTCCTATACACATTATAACCAATAATATCTTTTTCTCCACTACCATCATCTTTAGACAAGTCCCAGTTTAATACTAATCTACTGTTCTGTCCAAGTTGCGGTGAAAGTTTTAGATTTGTCGGAGGAGATATTCTATTTCCATCATCTAGAATATCTCCTATAATCACTGTTACTGGCTCTTCGACAGTATAATCATATTTTGCTTTTACCCTAAAGAATTTTGTTGTAATTGGAGTGTTTTCCAAAACCTTGCTGGGATCAAATTTACAGCGGAAAAATTTAAATCTTTCAAAGTCCTTTAAATCATCCTTTACCCTAGGATCACTCAAAACAAGAGAATGCCCGCTATAGTCTTTACCTCGACCTTCAAATAAGGATTCGCACGTTTCTTTACACTTGTCAGAATCGTCATCACAGGAAGCTATACAGTCCTCAAGAAAATAATCTTCAAATTCACAGCCGCTTCCAGTCTTTAATTTCGCTCCATCTGGTAAAAATAAAACCAACTCGTTTAAATTTCTTATTTCTCCCTGCCAGCCACCTCTGTTTTTTAATGAAATGCTTAACGTAGGAGTAGGGTAGTCGTTATAATTATTTCTTACCCCAATCAAAGATGTTGTTGTTTCCACCCCTATTTCAATAGGGCCGTTAGTAAAAATAGAGACAGGTTTATCATCTGTAATGTCAAACTCTTCAAGAACATCTAAATCTTCCCTTACCATCGCCCTTTTCCTATTATCATCAATAAAATAAACTTTTAAATAAGCCAAAGTTTCAAAATTAAAATCCGCGAAAGTAGTTATTGTTCCAGAACCAGCATCTAAACCATTAAAAGTACAAGCAAAATCCAGTTCTTCTAAAGTAAATACCTCAAATTTTTCCCCAGGATCAACTTTTGACGCATTTTCCTTTTTATTCCCTTCTTTTATATAGCAACCAACTGTAATATTGATGGGATCATTTAAAGTTCTTGCAATTACAGTCCCCCAAACAACCACCGGTTCACCTTCATAGTATCTTGGTTCTGCTGACTGCACTCTTTCCAAATAAACCCCTAAAGGCTCATACTGGTTTTCCTCAACCTTGCCAGTGATTGCGAATTCTATCTGTCTGCTTAAAGTTCGCTGCCATGAGTTATAGATATTTCTCCCACCTTCAATCGCAGCGTCTTTTGTTTGCTCTAAATTTGGTCCCTCAGTATTTGCTATAATCGGAAAACCTTCAGCTCCCTGCTCAACTGCATCCGCATATGCAAACCCCAAAGTAAAGATAGTGACAATAACAAGAACAATAACAGCTAATGTACTCTTGCTTTTGTCATAAACATAAAACGCAGTAATCACTACAAGAAATGAAAGATATCTAAACATGACAAGATTTTCAAGTAGTCTATAACCAAAAAAATCAACAAGAAGGAATATAGAAGTCCACATATAAAAGCCAGTATCGTCCTCATTAGATTTTATAAAGGTAAGCCCAAAAAGTATCCAATAAACAAAATGGATGCTTGCTTTTGGACTGGCAATCCAATAATTAAGAATTAAGAAACCAGTGATTACAAAAGCAAAAAGACCAAAACTTAAAATCTCAGAAGTTATTGATTCCCATTCTCTGCTGATCAGTTTTCTAATAATAAAGATGGCAATAAAAGATGCAAAAACACCAGACATTAGGATATTTAAGCCAATAGCCGGAGAATTAGAGAAATCAATTATGTCAAATCCAGAATATCTCCCGCCAAAATTCCCGCTTAAATCTAAGAAAAAGATAAGTATGGCAAGAATTAAAAATATATCTCCAGTGTCTACACCTGCGCCTGGAACTGTTCTAGCAGCAACACCACCCATAAGACCCGATCCTGCCCTCATAACTCTCCTCGCACCAAATCTTCCACCACCTCTGTTTTGTGGAGCATTCAATCTATCTCTGGACCTTCGCTCTATTTTCTCACGGATTTTTTCTCTAGCTTTTCGATCTCTCTCAGCACGCTTCTCTATTCTCCTACGCTCTCTTTTCTCCTTGATTCTTTCTTTTATGTTACTTATTTTCTCCTTGATTCTTTCTTTTATGTTACTTATTATTCCCATCTTCGTTTACCTATTTAACAAAATCTACAGAATTCTTCCCAAACCACCTCTTACTAATCTCTTTCTTTTACTTCTACTCTAATCTCAATAATATCAAGCCTTCTGATTGGAATTATTTCAATTAAATTATTACCCTCTTCTATCAAATCAGGATCTTCCTCATCATTAAGAGTCAATGTAAAAAACTTTTCTTCTTCCTCTATTGACCTTGTTCTGTCATTGATCTTCAAATCAGCCCTATTAGTTCTCTCGTCATCAGCAAATTCGATTGTCAATACAACATCAATCTCATCATCTTCAATATCATCTATTATGCTCTGGTTTACCTCGAAAAAGTATCTTTTTGTTTCAACATCTTTTTCCTGGAATTCTAGCTTAATCTGTTCAACACTATAGCTTCCTTTATTGGTTCTGAAAATTATCCTATTCTCCCCATCATTCAAAACTCCCAAAGGAATGGCCTGCTTATAAGGATCTTCACAAACAGGAACAGCTGAAAACACTTCTCTGTTGTTTATCAAAACATCCAAAACACCAACACTAGCCACATTTTTACAATACGGAACAAACCTTAAATTAGCCTTCTCAATATTAAACAACTCAGTATCAGTCAAAGTAAACACATTCCTGCTTTCTTGTTTGCTCCTGTCAGTTATATCTCCTATTACTTTCATATCTTCAAAACTATATTCATTTGTTTTCCAGAATCTAAACCCAACAGAAGAAACGCTAAATTCAAAAGTATTTTCATTCCTAAGCAAATTTCTACCCAATCTTATTGGAGCAACAGTTTCTGTTGCAATATCCTTCACATAGACAACTTCATTATTCAGCTTAATTGTTAAAACACCATCATGGTCAGTAGCCTTAAAAGATAATATAACATTATCTGTGTTTTCTAAATCGTCTATATTGAAGCTAACGGTTCTGCCTTTTTCATCAAACCATCCATTCCTTACAATAAAGGGGTTTATTCTTTCAAGCTCTTTTGCGTCTGTTTTTTCAAATAGGAATATGTTTGGGATTGCTTTGTCTATTGCGCCATCAATAGTGTCAAGCCTTCCTGGGAATTCTCTTAATAATATGTCATCATCTTTATCACTGCCGCTCTTACTAGTAGTTGTTTTTGCATCCTCATTCTCAAGCAATGCTTCTCTCTCAGATTCTGGAAGAAATAGTATATATAACATAATTAGGCCGGCAATAACAGCTACTAATATTGCTGCATTAACACCGCCTTGAGCTTTTCTCAAAAATTATCACCTTTTATATTTATATCTACTTTTGTGTAAAAAATGAATAGCATAATATTTAAATGTATCGATAATGCTAAAGCATTATCGGACATTTATGCTTGAAAATTTTTGATTTTCATTGTTTAAATGTATCGAAAATCTATAATAAATATTCAACAAAATGAAACTCATACATTCCGACTTTAAAAAAGGAATAGTCAAGGTAAAAGTTGAAAACCTTGATGATTTGTGGTACTTAAACCAGATAATAGAGAAAAACGACGTTATAAAAGGAAAAACTTTTAGAAAAATAAAGATAGGAGAAGAAACACAAAGAAAGCAAAAGACAGTAAAAAAACCAGTTTTTCTTCTTATGCAGGTAGAGAAAGTCGAATTTAGCAAGACTTCAAACATATTAAGGCTTTCTGGTTTAGTAAAAGAAGGCCCCGAAGATATCCCTTTAGGCTCACATCATACTTTCAACATCGAAGAAAATTCTATCATTGCAATAATAAAGCAAAAATGGCTTAAATTTCAGATTGACAGGATAAAAGAAGCCAGCAAGGAAACATCAGCTAAGATACTGATTTGCGTCCATGACCGTGAAGAGGCTTATTTTGCACTAATGAAAAAATATGGCTACCAGCTGCTTACAAGCATTAAAGGAACAGTAGCAAAAAAAGCAGATATAAAGCAAAAAGAAACGAATTTCTACAAAGAAATTCTAAAACAACTTATAGAATATAATGAAAGGTACAATTTAAGTAAAATAATTATTGCAAGCCCTGCTTTTTGGAAAGAGGAACTGATGAAAGAAATTGAAGATGAAGATCTGAAAAGCAAAATTATACTTGCAACATGCTCTTCTGTTGGAGAAAATGCAATTAATGAGGTTATAAAAAGGCCCGAAACAGAGAACGCGTTAAAGCAGGACCGTATATCAAAAGAATACAAGCATGTTGAAGAGCTTTTTGCAGAGATATCAAAAAGCAATTTAGCATCTTATGGCTTAAAAGAAACAAAAAATGCTGCAATAGCAGGAGCTGTAAAAACTTTGCTGATAACAAACAACTTTATACAGCAAAAAAGAATGGAAGATAAATATGAAAACATTGAAAATATAATGAAAACAGTTGACAGCACAAAAAGCGATATAGTGATAATAAGTTCAGAGCACGAAGCAGGTAAAAGATTAGATGGCTTAGGGGGTATAGCTGCTATTTTGAGGTACAAAATAAATTATTGACGAAAAATTTATATCTAGTATAAAAAGAGGTAAAAATAACATGCCAGAAAATTACATAACCTCAATTCTAAAAGAAAACCGCGTATTTAAACCTTCAAAGAATTTCAGCAAAAATGCCCATATAAAAAGCATGAAAGAGTATGAAAGAATCTACAAGCAATCAATAAAGAATCCGGAAAAGTTCTGGGCAGAAAAAGCATTGCAATTAGACTGGTTCAAGAAATGGAAGAAAGTTCTTAGAAACAACAATGGTTTTTTCAAATGGTTTGAACATGGCAGATTAAACGTGTCTTACAATTGCCTGGACAGAAACATCAAAAATAATAAAGATAAAGTTGCACTAATCTGGGAGCCAGAATCCGGAAAAAACAAAACTTATACTTATAAGCAACTATTGAAAGAAGTCTGCAAATTTTCTAATGTTCTGAAAAAAACAGGTATTAAGAAAGGCCATGTTATTGAAATATACCTTCCTATGATTCCAGAACTTCCAATAGCAATGCTGGCATGCGCAAGAATAGGAGCCATACATTCAGTTGTGTTTGGAGGTTATAGTTCTGACGCATTAAAGGACCGCATACAGGATTCCAAGGCAGAGCTGTTAATAACAGCAGACGGCAGCTTCAGAAACGGAAAAGTCTATCCATTAAAAGATAATGCAGATAATGCAGTTAAAGAATGCCCAACCATAAAAAAAGTTATTGTTGTCAAAAGGACCAATAAAAAAATTAAGATGAAACATAGAAGAGATTACTGGTATCATGAACTAATCAATAAAAAAGATATAAAGGATTTCTGCAAGCCAGAAAGCATGGAATCGGAAGACCCATTGTTCATACTCCATACAAGCGGCACAACAGGAAAGCCAAAAGGAATCTTGCATACACAGGCAGGCTACTTGCTTTATGCCTACCAAACTTTCAAATGGATTTTTGACATAAAAGAAAATGATATCTATTTCTGCACAGCAGACATTGGATGGATTACCGGACACAGTTATATTGTTTATGGTCCATTAGCAAACGGTACAACAACTCTTATGTATGAAGGTTCTCCAATGTACCCAAAGCCTAACCGGTTTTGGGAAATAGTTGATAAATATAAAGTAACAATTTTCTATACAGCTCCTACTGCTGTCAGGGCATTGATGAAATACGGTGATAAATGGCCAGACTCCTGCAGCCTAAAAAGTTTAAGGATATTGGGCTCTGTAGGCGAGCCAATAAATCCAGAAGCATGGTTATGGTACCATAAGGTTATTGGAAAGAAAAAATGCCCTATAGTAGACACATGGTGGCAGACAGAAACCGGAGGAATTTTAATTTCGCCTCTGCCAGGAGCAACCCCATTAAAGCCAGGCTCTGCAACAAAACCCTTTTTTGGAATAGATGCTGGTATTTTAAAAGAAAACAGAAGCAAAGCAAAAGTTAACCAAGGAGGTTATTTGGTAATAAAAAAACCATGGCCAGGCATGCTAAGAACCGTATGGGGCAACCCAAAAAAATACAAGGAAAAATACTTTGAGAAATTCGGAGTTTACCTAACTGGAGATAATGCAAAAATAGATGAAGATGGATATTTTTGGATTATGGGCAGGACTGACGATGTAATAAAAGTCGCGGGCCACAGGATTGGAAGTGCAGAGGTAGAAAGCTCATTAGTAAGCCACAAGGCAGTTGCAGAAGCAGCTGTTGTCGCATACCCCCATGAAGTAAAAGGCAATGCAATCTACGCATTTATTATCTTAAAGAAAGGAAATAAAAGAAGTGAAGCATTAAAATTAGAACTAAGAAAACATGTAGCTAAGCATATAGGTGCAATAGCAAGGCCAGAAAAAATACAGTTTGCAGATGACCTGCCAAAAACAAGATCTGGTAAGATCATGAGGAGAATTCTGAAAGCAATTGCAGAAGGAACAAAAGAATATGGCAATATAGCAACTTTAGCTG
>CAZTBE010000008.1:0-34209 GCA_964611745.1 uncultured Methanosarcinales archaeon
CTGTTTCAGGTCCGGTTAGAGGAAATAATATAACCGCATCAACACCCTTGACAGCGTGAGCAAATTTTTCTCCTAATTCTGGTATGTCGGTAGCAGCTTTTTGATGGTCATAAATAATAGGTAAATCTGTAAATTTCTTTATCACATCAACAACAGCAGGAATACCATAAGGCAAACAAAGCTCTAAACCAATCTTATAAGCTCCAATACCATCAACAGAACAGGTTTCTTTGACTAAATTTTTCAGCTTGCTTAAATCAGAAATGTCGCAAGAAGGAATTATTGATTTCTTTAATTTTATAATTTGATTCATCTTATTTTTTTATATTTTAAATTAATTTATTTATTGTTTTTTCATTTATTCTGTTCCAGATATTTCATTACTTCATTATATTTATTGTCATCAATCAAATTATTATCTTTCATATAATCTAACAATTCTTTTAATGTAATCAATGAATGTAGCTTAACATTTTCTTTAGCAAGGGATTCTACACCACCTTGTTCTCTATCTAGGACAATAACAACATCCCCTACAATTCCTCCAGAGTTCTTTATTCCTTCTATAAATTTCAATTTAGAGAATGCATTGGTTGCCATATCATCAATTAAAACGACTTTTGCATCTTTTTTTAACACACCCTCAATTTGTTCTCCTCTACCGTAACTTTTAGGCCTTTTCCTCACATAAATCATGGGTATTTTTGTTTTTAATGAAATAGCCATAGCTAATGGGATTCCTGCTGTCTCTGCACCAGCAACAACATCTGGTTTTAATTTTTTTATTACCTTGACAAGCTCTTCTGTCACAGCAGCCATAGTATCTGGATAAGAAGGCAAGACTCTCAAATCTACATATATCGGGCTTACTAGACCAGAAGCTAATGTGAATTCTCCAAACTTTACAACATTTGCATCTGTCAGTGCTTTTGCTATCTTTTCATTCATTATACAAAACCTCTTTCGCCACTATATTATTAATTTTTCCATTATGAAAGGCAATATTTCCATTTACCACTGTTGTTACAGGCCATCCTTTCAGCTTCCAGCCATCAAATGGACTCCATTTGCATTTTGTAAACAATTCACCATTCTTAACTTTTTTCTCTAAATCTAAATCAATTATGGCTAAATCAGCATCAAAACCTTCTTTGATAAAACCTTTATTTTTAATTTTAAATATTTTTATAGGATTTTCGCAGCATAACTGGATAATTTTTTTCAATGTCAATTTTTTTTCATTTAAAGCATTTAATAATAATGGCAGCATCGTCTCACATCCAGGAACTCCAAAAAGGTAATTTAATTGATTTTTTTCTTCTTTAGTGTGTGGTGCATGGTCAGTTGCTATTGTATCAACCTTACCATTATGGATTCCTTCCCATAATGCTTTCTGATCATCTCTTGTTTTTAAGCTAGGTTTCATTTCTCCAAAATTTGCAAGCTCATTCAAATCTTTAACAGTCAAAAACAAGTGATGAGGGCATACTTCAACAGAAACTTTATTCTTTATTTTTCGCATTGTATAATTAAGCTCTTCTTTAGAACTAACATGACAAAAATGTATATGGTTGTTTGCATACTGTATTAACTCAATAGCTTTTATAATATTTTCATTTTCTCCATGTACTGATATTGTTTTATTGCTTGAAAATATTTTTTTTAATGTGTTATAATTATCAATTTGTAGATCCCCAGTTGTATAATCCATATAAACTTTGACAGAAGCAACATCTTTTACTTTTTGTATTTCAGCAATATTATTGTTTGTTGAGCCAAAATGGAATCCATAGTTAACAATACTTTTCCTTGCCAACTTTCTTTTTTCATCTAATCTTTGCAAATCAATAGTTGGTGGTTTTGTATTGGGCATATCTAAGATTGTAGTGATGCCACCAGCAGCTGCAGCCATGCTTCCGGTAAAGAAGTCCTCCTTATGAGTCTGTCCCGGTTCGCGAAAATGAACATGCGAATCAATCAAACCAGGTATTATTATTTTGTTCTTTGCATCAATAACGTTATCTGATTTCAAATTTTGATTTGTTATTTTTGTTATCTTATGCTGTTTAATAAAAATATTTTTTTTAATTAAAGTTCCGTTTTGGTAGATTTTTCCGTTTTTTATTAGGATTGTCATTTCTATTGAATAAGAACTGAATGCCTATTTAAAGCTTTTCCAACAGAAAATTTAAAAAGTCTAATCAAAATCTAACTTAAAAATATATTTTGGTGGTTATAATGGCACACAGCGTTGTTAAAGCACTGTCGGATTTACCTGCACAGGAAACTCTTGGTGTAAAAACCTTAGTGGATAGGTTAGAAGGAGATATCCAAGTTAAACCAATCATGCTTACAGCAGGAGAACCAGATGAGGAGCATACTAAACCTTTTCTTCAACAGCTTGCAGTAGGTGGCAAGAAAAAAAAATATGGTGACGCAAATGGACTGCCAGAGTTAAAGGAAGCAATAGCTAGGTACATTAGCAGTTATACTGGAATAGATTATAAACCAGAAGATATTTTTATTGGAGGTGGAGGCAGACTTGTAAACTTTGCTCTTATGCAGGCTGCACCAAGTCTGGTTACTGCACTAGAACCTTTTTGGCCAGGATATTCTGAAGCATTACTGGTTGTAGAGGCATTAGGAGGTTCAAAAGTAAGTGATGTTTATGAGTTTATTGAAAGAGATGCTGATTTTAGAATCACGCAGCAAAGTTTAGATGACCAACTTGCTTTAGCTGAAAAGAAACTAGGCAGGATGGGGCTTAACCAAATTATGCACCTCGAATGCGAACCTGGTAACCCTCTTCCTCTTGTTAGCAGCAAAGATGAAATTTATCAAAGAGCAAAAGTATTAGCAGGACACCCGCAAGTAAAGCCTCATTTTGATGATGTTTATAGGGAAATTGTCTTTGATCCAGAAGAAACAGAAGTCCATAGTCTTGCAAAAGCTTATGTAGAATCAAATGGAAATCCAGAGGATTTAACTATTTTATTTTCAGCTTCAAAAATAGAAGCAGTCCCTGGCTATAGGGTAGCGGCTATTGCAACCAAGGATAAAGATTTGATTAAGTCAATAGAAGCTATATCCAGAAGAATAGGATATAACGCTTCTACTCCAGCACAACATGCAGTTGCAATAGCTTTACAAAATGGTACCTATCAACAAATAGCAAGGAATATTGCCAAGAAATCTGAAATAAATTTTGGAATATTAAATGGGCAATTAGGAAATCTTAGCATAGGTGGTGAAAGAGCATTTGATATCTTCCCAACTAAAGCTGGAATTTATGCAGTAGTCCAAGGGAGGAAACAAGCATTTGAGGGTGCTCAATATGAAGTTAATGGAACACCACATCAGATAAACAATACTGAGAATATGCACGATTGGATGATTCGTAATGGTTTTGTACCAGTAAATGCAAGTGGTATGAGTCCTCTGGGTAAAAGAGATAATCTGTTTAGAATATGTATAGCTGGAAGCACTCCAGAAATTATCCAAGCAGTAGGGTACCTTAACAATCCTACTTATCCCATTATTGGAAAAGGATGAGATAATGCTCAACCTTTTTAGCTATGGTATTCTTTAATTGTAACTTTCTTTCCACTTTTAAGTCTTGCAAAGTTTCCAAACTCCGACATACCATTCAATTGCCTGGAATTAAAAACAGGGCCATCTTTGCATACTAACTTGTCATTGCACATACATGCCCCACATATTCCAAAACCGCATTTCATCATTCTTTCTAAACTAGCTTCACATTTAATTTTGTATTTATTGCATAGCTCCAAAACTTTCTTCATCATTATTTCAGGTCCGCAGGTATAAACAATCTTGATTCTATTTTTTTTATTATCCTTTAACAATTCCTTCAGAGCATCTGTTGTAAAGCCTTTTTTTCCAGAACTTCCATCATCAGTTGTTATAATCATTTTTTTGTATCTTTTCAAATAAATTAAGTAATCTTTTTTTCTGGCACCATTTATGATTATAGGGTTCTTTAATTTGTCAATTAATGTACTAACTGAGGAAATCCCTATTCCTCCTGCAACAATGCAAGCATTATGTTTTACAGAAAAAGAGTTTCCGTAAGGCCCCTTTATGCCTACTTTATCGCCTTTTTTAAGATTGTCTAATGCACGTGTAAATTTTCCAACTACCTGGAATGTAAAAGCAAATTCTTTCTTATTATGATAAGAAACAGCCATTGGCTTTTCATCAACACTAGGAATCCAGACCATGATAAACTGGCCAGGTCTGCTGTCCAGAGAATGCTTGAAGAAAAATGATTTTATATTTTTTCCTTCTTTAACAATTTCATTAATTTCAAGTATTTTTGGAATGTCTGTTTTAAGCAATTCTTGGTTCGGCATTTTTCATTAATTTTTGTTTTATACAACTTTCACAATTATTTGTTAAGTTATTATTTTATAATCTAGATTTATTTTATTTGGGCATTGAAATTTTTATTTTATTATTTTTATTGTAAGCATTTTAATGCATTTTTATTATTATTTTATTTATGAGCGCAACCCTTTATCTCATCCAAGCTCTTAACTTTATTTTTCTTCATCCAGTCTTCCATTTCCTTGCACACTTTCTTAAAAACATCATTTCCTCTATAATAAATTCCAGTACCAATGCCAACACAAGTTGCACCTGCCATTATCATTTCTATAGCATCTTTTCCATAAGTAATCCCGCCAGTGCCTATAATCGGTATCTTTACAGTTTCATAGATTTCATAAACACACCTGACAGCAATTGGCTTTAATGCAGGTCCGGATATTCCACCAATTTTATTTGAGAGTATTGGTTTGCGTGCATTAAGATCAATTACCATTCCTATAGATGTGTTAATAGCAGTTATAGCATCTGCTCCTGCTTTCTCAGCAGCACGAGCTATTTCTTTAATATCATGAACATTTGGGCTTAGTTTTACACTTACAGGAATCTTTCCGGAATTTTTTTTCACTTCCCTAGTGATTTTAGCTGTCAGCTCAGGATCTGCATAATAAGGCTTTCCATAATCCATATGAGGGCATGAAATATTAACTTCTATCATTGCTGGCTTTAAGGAAGCTATTTTCTTTGTTACTTGGCCAAATTGCTTAATTTTATAGCCATAAATGCTTGCTATAACTGGGACACTTAAATCATTCAATCTCTTAAAGTCTTTAATAGAATTATCAATACCCTGGCCAGGCAAGCCAACTGCATTCAGAAAAACATCATCATAACCAAACATTGTAGGGTTTTTATTTCCAGTTCTTTCTTCATGGCATAATGATTTTAGCGTTACAGCTCCTGCACCTGCTTTTCCTAACTTGTCAACAGAATCCTTAGTCACACCTAAAATTCCGGAAGCTAATATAGTTGGATTGCGTAGCTCCACCCCACATATATTCGTTTTAAGCATTTTTATAAAAGAGATATGTCTTCTTTTTCCATATTTCTTTCGCAATAATGACATTTGACCTTTAAAGGCCCTTTATCTAGAACATAGAATTTTGTTGCCACATTTTTTTCATTATTTGTAATACAATTTGGATTAGAGCATTTAATTATTTTATTTATTGTTGAAGGTATTGTAACTTTTATTTTTTGCTTAACATCATAATTTTTTATTATATTTACTGTGGCATTCGGCGCTATTAAGGCTATCTTATCAACCTCTTCTTTTGTCAGATCTTTACCGCTGATTTTTATAATTCCCTTTTTACCAATTGATTTGCTTGTTAGGTTTGTTGCTATTGAAATCATGCCCCTTATGCCTTTAATATCAAGAATATCAATTACTTTTAAGGCTACATTGCTTGGGATATGGTCTATTACAGTTCCATCCTTTATTGCCGAAATATTTAATTCTTTTTTCATTTTTTTACGCGCCCGTAAAACAGCATATGGAGGTATCTTCGATACCCCGAGACTGATATTTTACAGGTTTTTGAATTAATTGCTATTTTTTTCATTGTAGCATATACATGATTCATTTGATCTTACCTAAAACAAAAGCTAACAATGCCTTTCTTACAGGTATTCCGTTTGCTGCTTGCTCAAAATAAATAGCATGGTCTGTTTTGTCTAAACTTGGATCTATTTCATCCACCCTTGGCAAAGGATGCATTATTTTAAGGTCTTTTTTTATGTTTGAGAGTAAGCTTGAATCTAGTTTGTAGACTCCTTTATATTTTTCATATTCTATTGGGTCTGCAAATCTTTCTTTTTGTATCCTTGTAGTATAAAGTACATCTAATTTTTTGCTTACTTTCATCAAGTTTGATTCTGTTACAAATTTTATCTTCTTTTCTTTTAGCTCATCAAGGTAGCTTTGCGGCATCTGCAATACCTGCGGCGCAATAAAGTAGAATTTTGGGTTAAAGTGAGATAAAGCAACTACAAGACTGTGTACTGTTCTTCCATACTTTAAATCTCCTAGTATTCCTATATGCAGATTATCCAACCTCCCCTTCACCTTTTGTATTGTATATAAATCAAGTAATGTTTGTGTAGGATGCTGATTTACACCATCGCCAGCATTCATTACTGGCTTAGAAGATGCCTCTGCAGCTAATCTAGCTGATCCTTCTAAAGGATGCCTTATTGCTATAACATCAGCGTAAGCCTGGACCATCTTAATGGTATCCCACAAAGTCTCTCCTTTCTTAATAGAAGTCATTGTCGAGGTTGCAAACCCCATTACCTTACCACCTAACTGCTCCATAGCAGATGTAAAGCTTAATCTTGTCCTTGTGGAAGGTTCAAAGAATAAGGTTGCTAGGATTTTATCTTTCAGTAAGTTAGAATCAGGCTTTTTTTCCATTAATTTTGAAATCTTCAAAATATAAAGCAATTCATCTTTTGAGAAATCGTGTATAGAGATTATATCCCGATTTTTAAAGTTCATATTAAAAAAATAATACTCTTATACTTATTTATAAATCTTATGCTTTTGAATATACACTTTTGGTCAGACTAAGGCAGAAAAATTGAAAAGAACTATCTATACTGAAACCTCAGTACCATATTGAGTAAGAATAAGGGGTTTATAAAGGTTTTGTTAAAAAATCTTTTAGGACTTATTTATTTACAGCAACGGGTTGCCTATCATCCATGATTCGTTCCAAAGCGTCTTTATCAGAGAGGTATTGGCAAATATTAGATTTGACTTCGTCCAATGGCAAGTCTAATGTCCTTCCAAGCCATAATCCTATGGCCAGAACAATTCCACCCAAGTCTTCTACATTTTTTGGAAGCTCTACCTGCCACGGTAATCTACCATCAAACAATCTGACCACGCTTTCAATTGGAACATATTTTGAAAGTGGTCCTATAGGATGTCTAACAGAATTTAAGTCTCTTATAGAATCATATAATTCATTTTCCCAACCCTCAGGAGCTACTGGAGGACCTACAGGTTCAAATTTTTCCCAGCGAGTATCAGCCCCATCTATTGGGAGGATATTCTCAAGATAAGTAATTCTTATGGTATGATTCCCAACAATCACTTCTCTGTAAATAGGATTTATATTTCCATTGGAAGAATTCTCATATTGCTGAGACATATTAATGTGGATATAGCAAGGTATATTTAAACATTTCCACAAAAATATTAATTTTTATCTAAAGAATTGAAATACTCCTTAACCCTATCAACAATTGATTTTAAATAAAATTTCTCAATCTTTTCCTCAAATATTACATTTAAATCCTCAAATTCAGTAATTCTATAGGAATTTTTTATTTTTTCCACTAAGAATAAGTCTCTTAATCTTTTTATTTGTCTTCTGATATTAGAGGACGCTATTCCATGTAATGCTAGTTTCTGTTTTTTTCTTGCAGCTATAACCTCTTTTTCAATTTCATCTGAAGAAAGCAATTGTTTTTGTTTCTTTGCCTTTAACAAAACATGAAGAATATCAACAATAACATCCCTTGAGTCTCCTGGCTGCAATAAACCAACAGATAAGCATAGTTTCCTTACAATCTCCCTGTCAAATAGTTTTGAAGGCTTTTCGTATCTTCTTAAGGTTATTTCTGATAAGGGAATTTCCTTTGAGATTGTTTTTGACATTAACAACTTTTAAGAATTAAGTAATATATATAGGTTTTGCTAATTGTGCATGCCTGCACACTAGCGTATTGGGATGCTTTCAGCATCCCGAGACTGTCCGTCTCAAGCCGTCTCGGGGTATCGAAGATACCCCCATACGCTGTTTTATGGGCGCGTAAAAAAACAAAACATATTTATAATGTAAATATACAGATAAATTAAAATGCCGCAAATGCAAGCACCTCAACCAAAACAACATGCTGGGCTTTTTCATAAAAGTGCCCCTGCACAGCCTGATTTTAGTGTTGTTACAGAAGATATAGGGAATCTAGGCAGAAGGCTAAGAATTCTTGAAGAAAGCGTTACTAATATAAGAAGAGCGCTACATCTTACAGAACAGAATATGCTTGGAAAAAATAAGGTATTTGCTACAGAAATAAGAACCCTGACATCCGATACTGGCGATATAAAAAGCGGGATTGCTGAAATAAAGGAAAAAATATTTGAACTGATAAAAGAACTAAAAGAAACAGCAAAGAGGGATGAAGTCAAAGTTCTTGAGAAATACATAAATTTTTGGAATCCTGTCAAATTTGTCACGCAAAATGAAGTAGAAGCTATAGTTAAAGAGCTTATTAAGAAAAACACAACAAAAAATATAAAAAACAATAAAAAATAATAATTATAATTTAAAAAAATAAAAAACTCCAACAAATAGAAACATTTTTATATACATTTTTTAAATAAAAACATATTATCGATATTTTAAATTACTGTTAAAAAAGAGGTGAACCATGGCCATATTCGGTTTTGGAAAAAAGAAAGAAGAGGTACCACCAGCTGCTCCTGGATTGCCTATTGACCAAGTTAGGGCATTAAAGCAGCAGGGTATGGGCAATGACCAGATAATCCAGGAAATAGAAAGGCAAGGCTATAATTCTTCCCAGATTTTTGATGCTCTGAACCAGATAAATATGACTGCAGGTAATGTCGGGCCTGAACAGCCTCCAGAAATGGGAATGCCTCCTGCACAAAATTTTCCTCAGGAACAGCCATATCCTAATCCTCAACAACAGGTACAGCAACCTCCACAACAGGAACAAGTAAACAAAGAGCAGATTGAAGAGATGGCTGAAGCAATAATAGATGAGAAATGGAAAGAATTTGAAGAGGATATAAAGGTAATAATTGACTGGAAGGAGAAAACAGAAAAAAAAGTTGAGCAGATTGAGCAGCAAATGAAGGATCTGACAAACAGCTTAAATAACCTGCACAAGAGTCTGGTTAGCAAGATTTCTGAATACGATACAAACATAACAGATGTTGGAACAGAGATTAAGGCTATGGAAAAGGTTTTTCAAAAAATACTGCCCAGCCTGACAGAGAATGTCAATAAGCTGGACAGGATGACAAAGAGTTCTAAGTTAAGTAAGAATTAGCTTACGTCTGCTTAACAGCCAGCAATCCAACAGTAAATATAGCTATAACAAAAACAAGAATAATCCCAAGAAAATTTGGGTGGAATATTACCGTAGATACCTTGCCAAAATCCTCTCCTCTTTCAGGAACATCAATGTTTTCCCTTACTATGGCTAAAGAGCCTACAATAAGCGCAATTACCAGGATAATAAGCCCAACAGTCTTTAAGCCTGGGAGAGACTCTACTCCAACATTGCCAAACATGCCTGAAGCAATGGATATAAGTGCAACAAAAACTAGAGCTACCACCAAAAATGGTATTATTGACTTAACAATTAAAGTTGCCAATGGAGAAATTATTACAAAAAAAGCAACTATCAAACTAAGGAGTATATTTACAAACTGATTCATGCCGAATGGCTTTAAATAAAGCATCATCGCATAAGTACCAATAGCGACCAAAAGAAACACAAAAATAACAGAAAAATTTGCTAGCGTAGTAACATCAAGAAATGTTGCCATTTTTATTTTTTTCCGCCACCAAATAGCTGAGGAAGGTTTAGCCCCATTCTCTTAAATGCCCCAAGCTCTTCTCTTTCCCCTCCTCCTGTAACAAAGGCTATAATTATTCCAAATACCAGAAGCATAATAACCACACTTATGACATCCTCGCCAAACATACTCTCTAACCAATTTATAAAACCATCAGACCACCATCCGGCAGCGCTTCCAAATATAAACATCAGAGTTATAATAGAGAAGAAAAATACCCAACCAGGTGCAGTAGCTCCTAAAAGGATTCTATCATGTGCAAATACGCCTATTAGTATCATCAGTGCTATAACAGCCACAACAACTATGGAAACTGCAGGCAAAGCCGCATTTATAATTTCTACAGGATCAAATCCAGCCGGAAAATTTCCAGTCACATGAGGTATAACGACTATTAAAGCGAATATTATGGCTATACCTGTATTCATGCTCCTTTTTTCTTCTCCTAAAATCTTAGTTTTCTCAAGAACTGCAAATAAAACTGTGAATATCAAGAGGAATGGCAGCACCACATCTACAAAGCCCAAATTTTCTAAGGTAATAAATGCTGTTTCAAAACTAAAAGCCATGGTTTTCCTCTTATTTTTGTTTAATGATTGTTATTTAACTATTATTAAATTCATACTTTTTAAACTTTACTATGTTTTCTTTTCAGAGGATTCTGATTTTTTTTCTTTTGTTATATAAACCACAAACAAAACCATTAAAATCAGTAATAACACTGATCCGACAAATTCTCCTCTGCTGGTGCCGCTCAAAAAACCAGATACCTCTTCCAGCATGCCCAGGGCATCAAGGAAAATAAAAATCAAAACAAAAAAAACTACAACCATAAATGTTGTTCTCCAGCCTCCTTCCAGAAAAACCCCGTGAGGCTCTTCCTTAAAAAAAGACCCTACTAACAGCAGGAACAACACCACTAAGAACAGCAAAACAACAAACTTTGAAGAAACCGCTGTTATTATTTCTACTAGCTTTGAAGAAGCCACAACAAGGAGGGCTATTACAAAAGCAGCAGCTGAATTAAGGTTTTTCTTGGTATATTTTTTGCCTTCTATCTCTTCAACACCGAAAACTTTTGTTCTTTCTAAAAGGGCAAAAACAATTGTAAAAACAAGAAGAAAAGGCAATACTACATCAAAAACGCCTATTTTAGCAAAAAATTCTATTATTTCCCTGAATGGAGTTGCCATCTTTTTATTAACTCCTTAGGAAGATGGTATATAAACTTTTCGATAATACAAAATATAGGGCTTTGCCTCGTGAATTGCGAGCGAACTCGCTTCGCTCGTCGCGGGCGGGGGGAGACGGGTGGGAAGAAGCACCTCGAATAATTAATTAAAATGCCTGCATTTTTTGTTTTTTAAAAAATGCCCATTTTGGCTTCAGTCTGCTCTGGCAAAGCCCAACAAATCAAAAACCTTTATAAAACTGCGAAATTTACGGATTTTACTATGCTAAATAAAAAGGAATTTGGAAAAATAAGGAAAGAAATAGCAGATTCTGATATAGGGAGAGAAGCAGTAATACAAAAATCAAGAGATGTCATTAACATTTCAAAAAAGATTATTTATGCTTTGCACAGGAATGATATTAAATCTGCATCTATGCATGTAAAAGATATTGAAAAAAAGAAAAAAGCCCTGGAAGTGTATGTATGCCTTGACACAAATATAAACCAGACAGCTTTGCAGGAATATGCCGAAGCTTTATGCTATTATTATTTTATTAAAAACAAAAAAATACCCACAAAGGCTTCTTTAAAGATAGATAATGTAAGCTATCTGATGGGTTTGTGTGATTTAACAGGAGAGCTTGTAAGAAAAGCTGTCAATGAGGTAATAAATAAGAATTTCAAAAAAGCAGTAGAAATCAAAAATCTTGTTGAGGAAATATATGGAGAATTCCTTGAATTTAATCTGAGGAATTCAGAGCTAAGGAGGAAATCAGACCAGATCAAGTGGAATTTGAAGAAATTAGAGGATGTTGTTTTTGAGCTGAAAATAAAGGGGAGATCATGAGATTAAAAAGAACCTACACTTGTGGGGAACTTGCAAAGAATGATATTAAAAAGGGAGCATCTCTTAATGGATGGGTTTCTTCCAGCAGGGACCACGGCGGAATAATTTTTATTGATTTGAGGGATAGGTACGGCCTTACTCAAATAATTTTTGATCCAGAGCATGACAAGAAAACACATAAAGAAGCTGAGCAATTAAGAAGAGAGGATGTTATTGCAGTTAATGGTAAAGTAAGGGCTAGAGGTAAAGGTTTAGAGAATCCTAAATTAAAAACTGGTCAAATAGAAGTTCTTGTAGATGAAATTGAGGTTCTGAGTAAAGCTGATACACCCCCCTTGGAGATTGATGATAGGGTAGAGGCAAATGAAGACGTAAGGCTGAAGTATAGGTATCTTGACTTAAGAAGGCCTAAAATGCAAAAGCATCTGCTGATAAGGCACAATGCTGCTATGGCTACCAGAGAATATTTGAATAAAAACAGTTTTTTGGAAATCGAAACTCCAATTTTAGTTCGCGCTACACCAGAAGGCGCTCGGGATTATATTGTTCCCTCCAGAATAAATCCGGGAAATTTTTATGCCCTGCCCCAAAGCCCCCAGTTGTATAAGCAGATTTTGATGGTTTCTGGATGCGACCGTTATTACCAATTTGCACGCTGTTTAAGAGATGAGGATTTAAGGTCTGACAGGCAGCCGGAGCATACCCAGATTGATTTTGAGATGAGTTTTGTCAATGCTGAAGATGTTATGGATATGATAGAAGGCTTGTATAAGCATATTATGAAAAGAGTTCTTAATATAGACATTAAATATAAATTTCCCAAGATTTCCCATAAAGAATCAATGGAAAAGTATGGGACAGATAAGCCGGATTTGAGGTTTGGCCTGGAGCTGGTTGATGTTACAGATATTGCAAAAAAATCTGATTTTAAAGTATTCCATAATGCAGAGAAAATAAAATGCATTAACCCGGAAGATAAATTTTCAAGGAATGAAATTGACAGCCTGATTGATTTTGCTATAAGTGTAGGCTCAAAAGGGATGGCATGGATGCGCGTTACAGATAAAGGCCTTGAGAGCAATATTGCTAAATTTTTTAATAAAGATGTGCAGAAAAAATTGATTGAGAAAACAAAAGCAAAGAAAGGCTCAATATTGTTTTTTGTGGCTGATAAAGAAAAGGATGTAAATGATATTTTGTCAAAATTACGAGTAGAGATAGGGAAAAGATTAAAACTGATTGATGAGAAAGACTTTAGATTCTGCTGGGTTGTTGACTTCCCTTTATTTGATTGGGATGATGATGAAAAAGTATGGAAGCCAAGCCATCATATATTTACTGCTCCAAAAAGAGAGTATATACAGTTCCTCGACAAAGACCCAAGCAAAGTTTATGCAGATCTATATGACTTAGTTTTGAATGGGCTGGAATTAGGTTCAGGCTCTATAAGAGAAACAAATCCGGCAACGCAGGAAAAGCTTATGAAAATTATTGGCCTAAGCCATGAGCAGGCCAGAAAAAAATTCGGTTTCTTGATGGATGCTTTCAAATACGGAACGCCGCCTCATGGCGGCATGGGATTAGGTTTTGACAGGATCGTAGCATTGATGTGCGGCTATAACGACATAAGGGAAGTAATCGCTTTCCCAAAGAACAAAGACGCAAAATGCCCAATGGACGGTTCTCCTTCAGATGTTCCGGATGAGCAGCTTAAAGAATTAAATATTAAGTTGGATTTGGTCAAGAAGAAATAAAATTTTTCTTTTTTGTAACCAGAATTGTACTTGGAAATCAATAAGTTTTTATAAAATTAATTTCTGGATTGACATATGGAGATTTCTGTTATAGCTTCCGGAAGCAACGGCAACTGCTGTTTGGTTGAAGATAAAGATGTTTCTGTTTTGATTGATTCCGGAAAAAGCGGCAGGGAGATTGAGGCCAGGATGACAAGGTTGGGCAAGAGTCTAGAGGATGTTGATGGGATTGTCATTACTCATGAGCATAATGACCATATTTCAGGTGCAGGAGTGCTGTCAAGACGATTTGGAATTCCGTTATATATGACTCCAGAAGTTTATTCTAGAGTGAAATTTAAGCTTGGTAAGGTTGAAAATAAGACGTTTTCTCTTGGTAAAGAATTTAAGGTCAATAATCTGAAGATTAAGCCTATAACGACTTCTCATAATGTAAACTCTTGCGGTTTTGTTATTGGAAAATTCGGATTTTTTACAGATACTGGTTTTGTCACAAAGCAGATGGAGAAAACTATTCCTAAGCTGAATGCAATTTTGCTTGAGAGCAACCATGATATTGATATGCTCATTAACGGCAGCTACCCTGCTTTTTTGAAGAAATGGATATTGTCTGATGAAGGGCATTTGAGCAATTATAATGCAGGTTCTATTATTGAGGAGAAAGGGAAGAATCTGTCTTTGGCTTTATTAGGGCATTTATCCGAAAATAATAATACTGCTAGTGTTGCTTCTGAAACTTTTGAATGCCTTGTTAAAAGAAAGATTGATTTTAATGTATGTTCAAGAGATAAAGAATCAGGGAGCTGGAAGATATAATATTCAACTATAATTTATATCTACTTCATCAGAAGTTATTGTTATTTCTTTTTTGTCTTTTGGTTTATTTTCTGTTTTTTCTTCCTTTTTTGGCTCTTTTCCCAATTCAGGATTCATTTCTAAAGCTTTTTTGATGTTTATATTGCCGCAGTTAGTGCAGTTAAAATATATTCCAAACTTACCGTCTTTCAGCTCCAAATAATCCCCGCAAAAACAGGTAAGGTCCTTTAGTATGCTTGCTTTATGCGCATAGCAAACAGGAACCTGCTGGTTATTCTTTGTTGTTGCATCCTTTTTGCAGAAAGGACATAAGTATGTTTTACTCTGGCCGTATCTTTTTGGTATGTACATGGAATTTTGAATAGAGTTGTTGTTTAAATGTTTTTGGGAAATGAAGCTTTGGCTGTAAAGTTTGCAAATTATCCGAAGAGGTAAAGTTGAAATTAAGATTGAACTTTGCTAAATAAGGTGCAAGAAGTATTATGTCGGGGCTGATATTCTTACTAAAAAGTGGTAATTTTATAGGTAAACTTATATAGTGGCACAAGTAACTTATTCCAGATGAACGAACTACGTAAACAATTAGAATATGAATCAGGAGCAGGAGTGATCTACTCGTTAGGAAGAGCTGTGCATTTCTTAAAATCTCAAAAATTTGATCCAGAAAAAGAATTCTTTGAATTTATGATACCTGGTAAGATTGTACCCGGAGATATAAAAACCCTCCTTACATTACCTTATGAAGTTTCAATAACAGAACAAGACGGCCAACCCATATTAAGAACAGGAACAAAAGGTAATATAGGAGGTGATGATAATTATAAATATAGAAGAGACTATTCAAATTACGAATTGCACTCCCATCCTATTTTTTTGGGAGAGGTTCCAGTTATAACTCCTTCCTTACAAGACGCTCTACTAAGTAAATTTGCAAGCGAAAATACAACTCTTGCAT
Organism: uncultured Methanosarcinales archaeon; assembly: GCA_964611745.1. Taxonomy (GTDB): domain Archaea; phylum Nanobdellota; class Nanobdellia; order Woesearchaeales; family GW2011-AR4; genus JACPJP01. Next base: position 15,571 of record CAZTBE010000008.1, read on the forward strand.
TAGTCCACCCAAAAGGTCTAATGATTTATCAAAGACCCCAGGTAAATCCAGATACTGGGGCTTTAGTAGAAGAGAAAATGGATGTAAGGGATGTTATAATGGAATACTGTGAATTTAGAGGGATAGATGCTTTTTGGGGAAAGGAAGAATTCACATCTTATTTTGATTTGAGTAGACAATAACAGGTAGATTTAACAAGAAAATTTGTAGAAGATACTGGAATGATTGTTGATGAAGCAGTATGGGAAGACAAGCAAGGGTTAGACCGAATAGTTGCCAGTATTTTTGGGAAATTCCCTTAACTTTTTTAAACTGACCTAACTATGTTCTATCATGAAACAGGGATTCTGGATAATTGCCAAACAGATTGTAAGAGATGCAGATATTGTACTTGAAGTTCTAGATGCGCGCTTTCCTAATATAACCAGAATTTCCCGTTTGGAAAAAATGGCTAAGGAAAAGCTTATTCTGGTTATTAACAAAGTTGATCTTATCTCTAATAAGACATTGGATAAGGTAAAAACTGAATTTAAAAACTCCAAATATGTTTTAGTATCTTCTAAAAATCCCAGGAGTATCAATGAACTTATAAGAATGATAAAAGGAAAGGTTGCTGTTATAGGCTACCCAAATACCGGAAAAAGCACTTTAATCAATAAATTATCTTCCGGCGGCAGGGCTAAAACCAGCTCTGAATCAGGATTTACTCAGGGCAAGCAGCTTATAGCCGGTAAAAGAGGCATAATGCTTATGGACACTCCGGGCATTGTTCCTTTTGAGGACAGAGACGAAATCAGATTAGGTTTGGTGTCAGGCATAAGCCCGTCTAAATTAGAAGATCCTGATGTGGTTGCAACCAAGTTGATTCACATCTTTAAGAAAAATAATTGTTTGGAATTTGGAAAATATTATGGTGTAGATATGTCTTTGGATTCTTATTCAATCCTTTTGGAGATTGGGAAGAAAAGGTATATGCTTCTCAAGAAAGGAGAAATTGATGAACGAAGAGCTGCTGTTTCTGTTTTGGAGGATTGGCATAACGGGAAGATAAAACTTTAAAATCAACTAAGGTGAGTTATAATTAAAAGATGCAAAAGATGCAGTAAATTAATGTTCTTTAAATCCAAATTGTATAGGGATAATTATTATTGCCAAAAATGCGCTGCTATTGTGCAAGCCAAGGATATTGAAGAGGAGAACAAAAAGCTTGAACAAATAGCTGAGAAGAGAAAGAAACATCAGCTTGAAAAAGCAAAAATCCGAAATGATATTGCTGATAAGAAACTAGTGGAAGAACTGGAAAGCGAAAAAAGAAAACAACGAAAAAAAGCCCAAAAAAAAGCAGAAAAACTAAGGCTTAAACAACAAAGGAAAGCGAAGGAAGTAAACATAGTAGAAGAATACTCTGCTAAGGGACAAACTCACAAACTATATTTTGACAGGAATACAATTCAGCAACATGACGTTTTGTTATATATTGAGGCAGAGGTAAATCAATTAATAGCTGTTGAATGGCTGCATGGAAAGAAACGCGTTGTATTAAATAATAAGCGCGAGGTTCGTAGAACTAAGGCTGGCGGATTTTCTGCTGAAAAATTCCAGAAGTTTGTTGATGCAAAGAAGAGAGAGACAGTTGATTGGGCCATTGAATTGTTAAACAGGCCAGGAGTTTTAAGAGATAAATATTCTTTGATTAAAGTTGTGTCAACAAAGGATAATTTAAAAGAAAAACTGGAATCTTATCTAAAAAAATATAGAAGTTAACTTTTATTTTTCTTAGCTTTTTTTTTCTTTAGCTTTTTCTTTATATCCTCTGCATATTCTAAAACTGGCTCTTCTTTTTCTGCAGTCTTTTCTTTTTTTACTTCTTCTGTTTTCTTAGGTTTTTTTACTTTTGGCTCTTCTTTTTCTATAATTGGACCTTCAAGTATCTTTAATATTCTGTCAAGTTTTTTGTTGATCTGGTCATGGTATTCATTAGATGCTTTTCCGGATTGTTTTCCAAATTCTGATCTCGAACCGGCTTCCCTGCTTTTGGATTTATAACAATCATCACAGTAAAGAGGTTTTCCAGATGTTGGCCTGAAAGGAACTTCACAGTCTTTACCGCATTTATCGCATATTGCTGAATGCATCTCATGCCTTTCAGAACGCCTGTCTCTTCTGTCAAATCCACCCCTGTCACCGCCTCTATCTCTTCCACCGCCTCTTCTGTCAAATCCACCACGATTCCTGTCAAATCTACCTCTACCAGAACGTCCTCTTCCAGCGTTACGATCAAAGTCTCCCATATTAGAAATTCAGATAAAGGTTTAGTTTATAAATGTATGTTATAGAATTCTTAATTATTAATAGAATATATAAATAAAATTATTGAAATGATTATGAAGACAATACTTGAAATTTTATTAGTATGGATTACCTGCTTTTCTTCAAGTATTAGAATTAGTAGCCCGACTTAGCGAGATTCCGCATTGCAGTTTCTACTCTTTGTTCTATGCCCTCTTTTTCTTGCTGTTCTCTAGCGGCTCTTTTTTCTTTAGCCTCTTGCTCCATTGCTTCAAACCATTCTCTTCTTGTTTTAATTTTTCCTTCTAAAACAGGTTCAACTTCTCCTAAAACAGAGTTATATGCAGCATTCACTCTTATTAATTCGTCTTCAGATAATTCATTAGCTCTTGCTTCTACATATTCTCCTTGCTTCACCATCATAGACAATTTCAATGCCTCTTTGTTCTTGCAATTTTATGTTTAAGAGAGCGTTAAAATCAATCACTGTAGCTCTTTCCTTGGAACTAAGTTGTTGACCTTCCATTCTGTTTCTTTTAAGGGATTCAACTATTTGTTCAAATTCAGAACTATCCTGAAGTCCTGTCATTCTAGCAAATGTGTTTAATTCTTCCATAGATTCATCTGATATAGGGCTTCGCCCTATAGCTTGTACTCTAGTAGCCAATTTTGGCAGACTACCAACTTCATAGATTGGAAATAATTCAGTCATTATTCTAACCTCATCAATACCTCTCTAAGAATAGATAATTTGTTATGAGCATGTGTCCATCCTCTATATTCTGTTGCCGTGTTTGGAGTAATCCACAATTTGGCTGGATTTGATGAATCCATTATCCTACTAAGAGATTGCACTAATACATCTGGATCTTCTAAAGAAGTGTTTCTTCCATTCAAAAGACCTATGGCAAGCTCTTAGAAGGAGAAGGTAAGATTGCCATTGCTTTACCATCTTTTGGAAGAAGATCAATATGTGTAGATGCACTTGTAAATCCAGTATTCTGAGATTTTAACGGTCCGCTTATCTGGGGTCGCCAATAAAATACATTATTGTTAAACCAATTCTCCTGTGAACCTACACTTACTCCATCAACATGTTCAGCAAAAGCTTGGAATAGATAATCAAAATTAAACATTGGATCAACTATAAATGAAAGACCGGCATTGGTTTGCCTACCTATAATTTCTTTCGTATCTTTAAGAATCTGAACACCAACAGTCTCAGGCGATCCTCTATCTCGCTTAGCCTCATTTCTTGCTATGTATAATTCCTGAGATTGACCAAAAGCGCCTGTTAGATATGCACCGACATTCAAATTTATCCACCCAATCAAAATTATTCAAAAATTAATTTCGTTATCACTATATAGTATTTAAACATTTCGCCAGAAGGCAAACAAGTGGTAATAAAGTTATTCTGCACACACGTCGAATTATCTCTTTCGCTTAATGTCTGTACATTAAACGCAGTGCCTTTCAGGAACTTTTCATTTCATAAAAAGACGACATACGCAAGACGATTCGTTCGCTCAGCCATCAAAGGCTTCGCTCACTCACTTACGTTTTCCTTCGGAAAACGCTCGAGTGTTCGGAATTTTTCCAACTCTGAAAATTTGCGGGTTGTCTCAAATTTTCGAGGAAAAAGTTCCTCACCTCTGAGCCTCAGCTCAGGATTACCGAGCTTCAGTCGTCTTGCTAGATACGTTAGGTGTCCTTTTCAAGCCCCATAAACATTCTGACGAGCATCATTAATAGATAATAGAAAAGTTTAATAGTCGATATTGCTTATTTATGTATGTAGTAAAATGCAACTTCGACAAGCTATTACTAAATCTGATGAGGAAACTGAGAAACTAATACAGTTAGTTTTAGAGCTAAAAAAACAAAAAAACGCAGTTATTCTTGTCCATAACTACCAGATTCCGGATATGTATAAAATTGCCGATTTTATTGGAGATTCTTTAGAACTATCAAAGCAAGCTGCAAAAACAGATGCTGATATAATCTTATTCTGCGGAGTTAAGTTCATGGCTGAGACTGCAAAAATATTAAGCCCAAAAAAAACAGTTTTGCTTCCTAATTTAGAAGCTGGATGCTCGTTGGCAGATATGGCAGCTCCCAACCAGCTGGAAAAAATGAAAAAGAAACACCCTAAAGCAGCTGTTGTAAGCTATGTAAACACTTCAGCAGAAATAAAAGCAATGTCTGATGTCTGCTGCACTTCTATGAACGCAGTAAAAATAGTAAACGCATTGCCAAATGAAGAGATAATTTTTCTGCCAGACAAGAACCTTGGAAAATATGTACAGGAAAAAACAAAAAAGAAAATAATCTTATGGGATGGCTATTGTTCTATACACCATGAGCTGAATGCAAAAGCGTTAACAGACCTAAAGAAACAAAATCCTAATGCAAAGATAATTGCGCATCCTGAATGCCAGGAAGATGTACTGCAGGTAGCAGACCATATCTGCGGCACTGGTGGGATGGCAAAATTTGCAAATTCCAATGATACAAAGGATTTTATTGTTGTTACAGAATGCGGCATGACAGAAAAACTAAGGGAAGATGCTCCTGATAAGAATTTTCATTCATTCTGCAATATCTGCCCTTACATGAAGGCTACTACTTTACCTATGGCCCTAAATTCTTTAGAAAACAACCAGAATGAAATCATCTTGCCACAAGATATAATAGTAAAAGCAGGGAAAGCTCTGAACAGGATGCTGGAATTTGCATAAGATGACAAACAAACTTGTTCTTGAATTTTGGGATAGAAATGGTAATCTTAATTTGAAAAACAAGAATTACAGGTCGTTTGTAAGAAAATTAGTAGAAGGTCAATTAAAAGAAGACATTGGTAGGGATGATATAACAACCGAAAGTACAATACTTAAAGATAAGAAAATTAAAGCTGAAATTATCTCAAATCAAAGCGGTGTAGTTGCTGGCATTGAAGAATCATCATTATTTACAAAAAAAGATAAATTAATAAAAATAAAAAAAGACGGAGATATTGTAAGAAAAGGGGACATCATTATTGAGATTATTGGGCCTGCAAACGATATACTGGGTTATGAAAGGACATTGCTTAATATCCTGCAAAGGATGTGCGGGATTGCTACAGAAACCTATAATACAAAAAAATTGATAAAAAATAAGTGTAAAATAACAGCAACAAGAAAAACATTATTGCATTTAATCGACAAGAAAGCAGTAGTGATTGGAGGAGGTTTGACTCATAGGCTGAATTTAAATGATTTTATACTTATAAAAGACAATCATCTGAAAATATTAAACAACAACATCAAAAAAGCATTAATGCTGGCAGTTAAAAATGGAAAAAGCAAACATATAGAAATTGAGGTGAAAAACGAAAAAGAGGCCTTGGAGGCTGCTAATTCAATAAAAAGATTAAAATCGAATAAAAATTTTGCAATATTGTTTGATAATATGAAAGCAACAAAAATAAAAAATACAATAAAAAAAATAAATAATTTAATCAATGAAAATATAAAAAATAATAATAAAATTCTCTTTGAGGCTTCCGGGAATATAAACCAAAACAACATAAAAGAATATTCTAAAACCGGTGTTGATGTTATTTCTTTGGGGTTGTTGACTCATTCTGTCAAGGCTTTTGATTTGTCTTTGGAGATAAAATAATATATTTCCAAACATTTTTAAATTAATTCTGATTTTAAATGTAAACCATGTATGAATTGATAATTAGTGAGAAGCCGAATGCGGCAAAGAAAATAGCAGAAGCTTTGGCTGATGGCAAGGCAATCAAGGAAAACATAAGCGGAGTCCCTTATTATTTAGTAACTCATGGAAAAAGAGATATTGTTGTTGCATGCGCTGTTGGGCATTTATACGGATTAGCTGAAAAAGAAAAAAAAGGGTGGGTTTTTCCTGTTTTTGATATTGAATGGAAGCCATCTTCTGAAACCAATAAAAGATCTGATTTCTCAAAGAAATACCTGAATGCAATAAAAAAACTTGCAAAAGAGGCCGATGAGTTTACTGTTGCTACAGATTATGACCAGGAAGGCTCTGTTATAGGGAAAAATATCATTGTTTTTGCATGCAAAAAAAAAGATGCAAACAGGATGAAATTCTCCACATTAACTCAGGAAGATTTAGTAGAATCCTATGAAAACAAAACAAAGCATCTGGACTGGCCTCAAGCAGAAGCAGGAGATGCAAGGCATCATCTGGACTGGATAAATGGGATAAATTACTCAAGAGCTTTAACTTCATCAATCAAAACAGCAGGCAGTTTCAAATTAATGTCTACTGGACGTGTTCAGGGACCTGCTTTAAAGATAGTTGTTGACAGGGAAAAGGAAATCAAGGCATTTAAGCCAGTTCCATTCTGGCAGATAGAACTGCAGGGCAATGTTAACAAAGGAGATGTTATAGCGTGGCACAAAGAAGACAAGTTTTGGAAAAAAGAAAAAGCGACTGAAGTAATGAAGAAAGTTAAGAATGAAAAGAAAGCAGTTGTTGATAAAGCAGAAAAAAAGCAATTTCAGCAGCAGCCTCCAACACCATTTGACCTTACAAGTTTGCAGATTGAAGCTTACAGGTGCCATCATATAAGCCCCAAAGAAACTCTGGAGATTGGCCAAGAGCTTTACACTTCCGGAGTCATTTCATATCCAAGGACTTCTTCTCAACAGCTACCAGAAAAACTCGGATTCAAAAAAATTCTCAAGCAGCTTGCAAGGCAAAAAGAATATTCAGAACTAACTAAAAAATTATTATCATTTAAATCTTTAAAGCCGAATAATGGCAAGAAAACAGATCCTGCGCATCCTGCTATATATCCTACCGGCAATGTCCCAAGTTTATCAAACGAAAGAGAGCAGAAAATCTATGACCTAATAACAAAAAGATTCATGGCAACCTTTGCAGAAAGCGCTTTAAGGGAAACCATGACAATAGACATAAACTGCAAAGATGAAATATTCATCGCTAAAGGCACAAGAACTGTTGAAAAGGGATGGCATGTTTTTTACCAGCCGTATGTCAAGATTGAAGAAGAGGAACTGCCAAAGGTCAACAAAAATGATACAGTTAATGTCAAAAAAATCAACCTATACAATAAAGAAACACAGCCTCCAAAAAGATATACTCCTGCTTCTATAATAAAAGAGCTTGAGAAAAAGAACTTGGGAACAAAAGCAACCAGAGCTTCTATAGTTGATACATTGTTCCAGAGGGGATATGTAGATGGAAAGGCAATTGCAGCTACAAACCTAGGAATAAAAACTGTTGAAACATTAGAAAAGCATGTTCCACAAATTATTGATGAAGCATTAACAAGGCATTTTGAAGAGGAAATGGAGCAGATAGTTGAAGGAAAGAAGACAGGTGAAGATGTTTTGAGTGAAGCTGAGAAAAAAATAACTGAAATAATGTCTGATTTTAAGAAACAGGAAAAGGAAATTGGGAAAGAACTGTTAAGTGCAAATATTGAAACAAGGGATGAGTTAAGCCATCTGGGTAAGTGCCCTAACTGCAAAAAGGGAGAATTGCATATGAGGAGAGGAAAGTTTGGAAACTTTGTTGCATGCAACAAGTATCCGAAATGCAAAACTACTTTTTCATTGCCTAATAATGCCCTAATAAAACCAGCAAAAAAAATATGTGAAACATGCAAACATCCTATGGTCCTGGCAATCAAGAGAGGAAAAAGGCCGCAGGATTTCTGTTTAAACAAAGAATGTCCAAGCAAGAATGTTGAAGGAACCGCAGGTAAGGAAGCAAAGGCAATTGCAAAAGGAAAAATAGAGAAATCCTGTCCGACTTGCAAGGAAGGTAAGTTAGTTTTGAGGGGGAGCATTTATGGCCGATTCCTGGGTTGCTCACTTTATCCTAAATGTAAATATACTGAGAAATTGGGAGAAGTCTCTTTAAAAGAAGATTTTAAAAAAAAGAAAGATTAATTTTTCAGGTTTTTATAATATGCTATTGAATCAAAACAAAAAGATATTAAAAACATCCTTTTATTCTTAGTATTTATGAAACAATTTATTGTTTTTGTGATATTGTTGTTCTTACTTCCTGCTGTAAATGCTAAACAGGGGCACATGAAACTTTTAGCAGTTACTGAAATCAATAATGGAGATGTTGGCGGTATTGCTGATTTGTACCTCGAGATAGAGCCCGGTTCTGGTCGTGTTTTTTTAGAAACTTTTCCTCTTACAAAACTTGACACGCAAATATCGACAAGATTTGCAAAAGAAATAGCATGTGATTTTACAGATGTTGATTGCAGTAAATTTGATTTTTTCTATACCATAACAGCTAATAGCCCAATCATAGCAGGGCCATCAGCAGGCGCGGCAATCTCTGTTTTGACGTTTTCGTTAATCAAAAATATTAATTTTGATGAAAATGTTGCAGTAACAGGAACTATCAATTCAGGCGGCTTAATCGGGCCTGTTGGAGGTCTAAAAGCGAAAATAGAAGCAGCCAACAAAGCAGGATTAAAAAAAGTCCTGATACCTATGGGAGAGCTAATAAATGGAGAAAACAAAAGTTTTGAAAAAAATGAAAGCATAAATGAAACTTTCGATTTAGATGAACTAAGAAAAAAATATGAAATAGAAATTATAGAAGTTCCAACTTTGGATGATGCTGTATTTGAATTCACAGGAAAAAAGTTCAGGGAAAAGAAAGTAAATTTGACTATAAGCCAGGACTATAAAGATACGATGAAGATGCTGGCTATCCAATTGTGCTCAAGAAGCACTAAACTCAAAAACCGGATTTCAAATTTAACTGTTGACAACAGAACAAAAACATTACTGGATAATGCCCTTAATCTTTCTTCTAAGGGAAAGGATTCTTTTAGTGAAGGCGTATATTACTCATCAGCAAGCTATTGTTTTGGCTCTAATGTTGAATTTAATTACTTAGCTCTATTGCAGCTAAATTTAACAGAAAACGAAGTAAGAGAGAAAGTAAAAGAATTAAGGCAGGAAATAGAAAATTTTGACAAAACAATAGAAGATGAGAAAATCAAGACAATAACTGATCTGGAAAGTTATATGGTTGTCAAGGAAAGGTTACTGGAAGCTCATGGATTTTTAGATTTAGTAGAAGAGTCTATGGATAATAACAAAACTAATCTGCGCAACCTGGCTTATGCAACGGAAAGGATCAACTCAGCTAAATCCTGGGCACAATTTCTGGAAAATACCGGGAAAGAATTTGATTTTAATGATAAGGTAATAGAAAATGCATGCAGGACAAAACTTTCGGAAGTGGAAGAAAGGTTGCAGTATGTGCAGCTTTATTTTCCTCAGAACCTGGAAGGTACAAGAAAAGAGCTTGATTATGCTTATCAGGATTTAAAAGATGGTAACTACGAACTTTGTCTTTTCAAGGCAAGCAAAGCAAAAGCGAATGTTGATACAGTTTTGAGTGTTTTTGGCGTAAGAACTGATAATGTTGCGGGTGTACTTAATCAGAAATTAAGTATTGTTGAAAGAAACTTGGTTGAAGAAACTGAAAAAGGAGTATTTCCTATTTTGGGATATAGTTATTTTGAATATGCAAACTCTTTGAAAGATTCTGATCCTTTCTCTGCGCTGCTTTATTCTGGATATGCATTAGAATTAAGCAATCTGGACATATATTTCAAGAGTTCTATAAGAGAAAAAATAAACTTATTTGAAAGTATTGATAAAAGATTATTTATTGCGTTGATTGCAGGCATTATTCTAGGAATTTTCGCTGTTAAGGTATTTGATTTTAATAAAAAAGGGATTGGTAAAAAACATAGAAGAAAAAAATGATTATAAAACCCCAGCAAAGCCAAAGCCTTGCTAGGGAAAAAGAGGTGATAGATTATTGTTGATTACTCAACAATAGTCTTATCTAATTGTTACTGTAGGATAGTATTAGTATTTAAATATTTCGGAATTTTAGGCTAAAATGAGGTATTTTGCTTTTCTGATTTTTTTGGTATTTTTGTCAATATATGGGTGTAACAATACTCTAACAGGTAATGTTACCAGTTCTCAGGAGCTTTATGAAGATGGAATAAAAACACAAGTTTATTTCTGTCCTAAAGACAACTGCGGTAAAATTGCAACCAATATTATTGATAATGCTGAAAGCTCTGTTCATTGCGCTTTCTATGACTTAGACCTAAAAGATTTAATCACTGCAATTGCTAAAAAGAGCAGTACAGCAGATGTTAAGGTTGCTATTGACCATGGAAATTATGACGGCCAGATTAAAGGTGATGGAATAAAAATTGCAAAATCAAAGCAGTATATGCACAATAAGTTCTGCATAATAGACAAGAATAAGGTTTTTACAGGAAGCTTTAATCCAACTGACAGGGGCTCTAATTTTAACAATAATAATCTGTTAATAATCAATTCTGAGTATCTTGTAAGCAACTATGAAAATGAATTTGATGAATTGTGGAATGGAATGTATGCTTCTGGCGATAAGGTAAAATACAATGAAATCAATACAAATATTGGTTTAATTGAGAATTATTTTTGTCCAGAGGATTGCCAGGAAGAAGGAATAAATAAGATACTAAATTTAGTAAGAAACGCTGAGAAATCAGTTAAAGTTGCCATATTCTCTTTTACTCATGAAGGTTTAGGAGATGAATTGGTTAAAGCTGATATTAAAGGCTTAGATGTAAATGTTTTAGTTGAAAGAAAACAAAGAAATGTTCAAAAATCACAATATACTAGATTAAAGGATTTTGGAGTTAATATTCTAGTTGATGGGAATAAATACAATATGCATCATAAATTTATAATAATAGATAGTAAGATAATAATAACCGGAAGCCCTAACTTCAGCTTTAGCGGATATAACAGAAATGATGAGAATTTTCTGATTATTTATGATGAAAGCCTGGCTTTGAAGTTTGTTAAGGAATTTGATGGGTTGTTTGGTGAGGGAGAGGTTGTTTAGAATAGTCTCATTTAATGGAGTAATTCTATTAAAAAATTCATAAAAGTAGTAAAGAATATAAATTTTTACTGAATTCTAGTCCTAATGCATACTAAGGAAGAACTCAGTCTAATAGAAAGATGCCAATCACCTGACTCAATACAATCCTATTTGGATTCACTTGCTTATGATTGGTCATTGGATACGTATATAAGAAGGTCCTTCAGAAGAACTGTACAAGACCAAATGAGTGCTTGTTTATGCTCAGCACTAACAGCAGCACACCTTCTTGAAAGTCATGAACATGAACCAGTTATCATGGTACTATATGGACCACCATCCAGTCATACAGTTGCAGTATATCACCAAGATGGACACATAGGAACTGTTGCAAAAAGTAGATATGATGAAGGCAAAGGAAAACCTCCTTCTTTTGGTTCTGAAAGTGAATTAGTTGAATCCTATGCTAGTTTTTATAGAAGTATTGGATTTATGTATGACCAATTTGGATTAATTGATTTGAGAAAGTTAGGAATTGATTGGAGGTTTAATGAAAGAAATTTAGTTCATTTAAATATATCTGGAGAATTAGATAAGTTTCCCAAATACAAGATTTAGCTTATGTTTTAATCTAATATGCTCTTATAATATTCGGGATATATTATTTTCAATACAGAAAAAATCTCTATTTTGCTTTCTGAGGCAATAAAACAGGTACTCCTTGCTTAATAGGGTATTTTTTGCCGCATTTGACGCAGACAAGGTCTTTTTTGTCTTTTGTATAGCGTAAATTAGCTCTACAGACCGGACAGGCTAAAATATTGAATAAATCCTTTGGAATTGGGTCTTTCATTTTCCTTCTCGTCAATATTAGGGAAAAATTTCCGTTAGATTTATATAGTAGTTCTGTATACCATTTATAAATATTATTGTTTTGTGATTGATATCATATATAGGTGATATCAATAAAAGAGGGTGGGATATATTAATGTTATGATTGAACTATTCGTAAGAATGAGGGATTCAAAATGCCAGAACTAGTCAAGAAATGTCCTGAATGTGGTGGCATAAATCTTAATTGGAATAAGGAACGTGGAGAGATTATTTGTAAAGATTGCGGTCTAGTCATAGAAGAAAAGATGGTTGATTTCACGCAGGAATGGCGTGAATTTGATTCTGAAGACGGTGAGAGAAGAAGAGCAGGAGCTCCTATGACTTATACACAGTATGATCATGGCTTAGGAACAGAAGTAGGTCAAAAAGCGGATCTTTTTAAGTTAGGCGGAAGAGAAAGGAACAAATTCTTCAGATTAAGGAAATGGCAGTATAGGATTTCTACAGCTATTGAAAGAAACCTTAAATTAGCATTGGCAGAACTGAAAAGAGTGAGTTCTTTTTTGAAATTGCCAAAGTCAGTAGAGGAAGAAAGCGCTAGAATTTATACTTTAGCTGTACAGAGGGGTTTAGTCCGTGGCAGAAGCATGGAAAGCGTTGTAGCAGGAGCTTTATATGCTGCTTGCAGGCGTCATGACGTGCCCAGGACTTTAGATGAGCTTTCAGAAGCTTCTGGTATAGAAAAGAAAGAGATTGGAAGAACTTACAGGTTTGTTACAAGAGAGCTTGGTATTACAATATTGCCTTCAAACCCAGCAGATTATATTGCAAGGTTTTCTTCTTCATTAAAATTAAGCGCTGAAACCCAAAGCAATTCAATTGAAATTCTTGAACAAGCACAGAAAGCTGAGTTAACATCCGGCAGAGGCCCAACAGGGATAGCTGCAGCTGCTTTGTACGTATCTGCATTGCTACATGGAGAAAAAAGAACCCAAAGAGAAGTGGCAGATGTTGCAGGTGTGACAGAAGTTACAATAAGGAACAGATACAAAGAACTTCTTGATGAATTGAAGCTAGAGAAAGAAATCAAGAAAAAGAAGAAGATCAAGAAGAAAAGATAGTTTTTATTATTTTTTTGGCATTCTAGATATAATATTAATTTTCATAGAATGATAAATAACAAATTAACAAAACAAGAACTAAGCAGATACTCAAGGCATCTGGTTTTGCCAGAAGTAAGAATAAAAGGCCAGGAGAAGATTAAGCAGAGTAAAGTCTTAATTGTAGGTGCTGGTGGTTTAGGAAGTCCTGTTGCTTTATATTTAGCTGCTGCTGGTATAGGCACGATAGGAATTGTTGATTTTGATAAGGTTGAAGAAAATAATTTACAGAGGCAAATAATCCATTCTACAAAAGACTTAGGAACAAAAAAAACAGAATCGGCAAAAAACTCTATTAATAATTTAAATCCCAATGTTAAGGTAAACTTGCATAATGTTAAATTAGATTCAAAGAATGCATTGGAAATAATAAAAAAATATGATGTTGTTATAGATGGAAGCGATAATTTTCCTACCAGATATTTAGTAAACGATGCTTGTGTTTTATTAAACAAGCCAGATGTTTATGGCAGCATATTCAAGTTTGAAGGCCATGTATCAGTTTTCAACTTTGACAATGGTCCTTGCTACAGGTGCTTGTTTCCAAACCCACCTCCAAAAGGTACAATTCCAAATTGCGCTGAAGCAGGAGTCTTAGGAGTGCTGCCAGGAATTATTGGTACAATACAGGCTACTGAAGCATTAAAGATAATTCTAAGTAAAGGAGAAGTTTTGTCTGGAAGATTTCTGGTTTATGATGCTTTAAATATAGCATTTAGGGAATTAAAACTAGGCAAAAACAAAAATTGTCCTATCTGCGGAGAAAGCCCAAGAATTAAAGAGTTAATTGACTATGAGCAATTCTGCCAGATGAAGGAAGAAGAGGAAAAATCTTTAGAAGAAGACGAGATAAATGTTCAGCAAATGAAAAAGATGATTGATAATCATGAGGATTTTTTATTAATAGATGTCAGGGAAGAGCCTGAATGGGACATATGCAAAATAAAAGGGGCAAAACTAATCCCCTTAAGCCAGATAATGAATAGAAACATTGATATTTTGGAAGATATTGAAAAAGACAAGAATATTGTGTTATACTGCCATACTGGGGCAAGAAGCTCGGAAGCTTTGCAAATATTAAGAGATGAGGGCTTTAAAAATCTAAAGAATTTAGTAGGCGGAATTGATGCCTGGGCTAATGAGATAGATCAGGAAGTAACAATATATTGAACTCAATGAAAAAATTTTAATTTTTCAGGACATAAAAATGTGGAATACTGCTTATACAATAGAAACTAATTTACAATAAATCTTAAAAATAATAATTCTCTGTTTTACTGGCTCTTCCCCAATGTTATCTCTATGGTTGAAACTCTTATATCCCTGCCTTCATCGTTTTTAAATCCCTCGCTGTCTATCTTTACATCTCTTATGTTTACAGTGTTTTCAAGAAATCTTTTACTAGAGACTTCTGCAACATCTACAGCTCTGCTTATAAATTTGCCGCGAGCCTTTACTACCACATCCTCTGCGTTTTTAGTTGTAAACTGCATCACTACAGCAGTTACATAGTTCATAAAAGGCTTTCCACCAATAAAAATACTGTTGTCTTCCATATTACTACCCCCATTATTCAATCTATCATTGTTGTTAATATAAGTTATTGTATACCAACCAATACCCTACATCCGCACTTATTAAGTTGCTTTAATTTATAAAATTATCTCTTTTCAACATTAACTTTTGAAATCCTATGGCCTTCTATCTCTTCAATCTTAAGGTTGAATTTGTTGTAAACAATCTCCTCCTCAACCTTAGGTATTTTTCCAGTACGCTTAAGAATAAAACCGCTTAAAGTGTCATAACCAATTCCTTTTAAATTCATATGCAATTTTTCATTTATTTCTTCAATATCGGTTTTTCCATTTACAATCCAGGTATTTTTATCTATTTTTTTAATGTTGGGAGCTATCATATCTGTTTCATCTATTATTTCCCCTACAATTTCCTCAAGCGCATCCTCCATAGTAACTAATCCTGTTATGGAGCCGTGCTCATCTACTACAATAGCCATATGCTCTTTTCTTTTCTGGAATTGCTTCATTAAGTCACTTATTTTCTTTACTTCAGGAACAAAATATGGTTTGTACATAATTTTGCTTACAGTGTTGTTTTTGTTTTTCCCTTCCATGTGAACTATTAAATCTTTTACATGAACAATTCCTACTATATTGTCTCTGTTTTTCTCATAGACTGGCATTCTCGTGTGATTTTTTTTCAGAAATGCTTTCATTGCATCTTTTATTCTTAATTTTGAATCTACTATTACCATATCTCTCCTTGGAGTTGCTATCTCGCTTGCATTTATATCATCAAATTTAAAGATTCTATTTATCATCTTCTTTTCAATCTCTTTTATAGAGCCTTCTTCTTCTGCTACTGTTATCATGCTTATTATCTCTTCCTCTGTTATAGCTTTCTCCTGTGCTTTTATTCCAATAAGATTGATGAATTTGTTGAGAAATTTATCTAAAATATTAAGCAATGGAGCAAGTATTATGCTCAAATACCATATCGGTGCTGCAACAATCTGGGATATCAGCTGATTGTTCTTTGCTGCTATTGATTTTGGAGTTATTTCCCCAAAAATCAAAATCAAAAAAGTCATTACTCCTGTTGCAATTCCTATTGCATAGCTTTGAAAAATCCTAATCATCATAGATGTAGCAATTGCAGATGCGGCAACATTGACAAAGTTATTGCCTATTAAAATTGTTGCAAGCATTCTTTGAGGGTCATCTTTAAGCCTTTTTACAAAAACTGCGCCAAACTTTTTCTTATCAAGCATCTGCCTAGCCTTTAGTTTTGTTAGGCTAATCAAGGCAACCTCTGAGCCAGAGAAAAAGCCAGATAACGCCAAGAGTATTATCAAAATTATAATTTCTTCTGCTGCCATTTAAATCATTAGAACCATTTGTTTTTTGATATTTAAGGTTTTCTGTATTATGCACAAGAACATATCTAAATTTTAAAGAAAGTGTTACTTATTCTCTACCATTTGAATTGTGCAAGAGCCAGGCAGTTTCTTAGAAGCCCTGGTTAAGGCCTGTTTTGCAAGTTCAATATTGTTTTTGTCAACAGAAATCTGGAATATTGTGTTGCCTTTCCTGATTTGTGCAGCATTGCATAATGGTTTTCCAAATGCCTTCTGCATTCCAGTACTGAATCTATCAGCACCAGCACCAGATGCAAGCGGATTTTCCCTTAAAACATGATGCGGATAAGGTTTTACTTTAAGATGATAAGCTGCAAGGCCAAGGTTTGCTTCAAGAATTTTGTTAGAAGTCTGTTTTGCACTTTCTAAAGCATTATCTCTTATCTGCAGATCATCTTTTGATACAAGATTGAGAGTATATCTAAAACTTTTTTTAGGGCTGCCTAGTTCAAATCCAATTACCTTTATGTTTGGAGTAATTCTAACGAAAGATTTTCCCTTGTACTTGGATGTTCTTGTATATGGTCTTTCAATTCTTCTGTACGATACAAATTTCCTTATTCTTGCCATAATTTTTAGGTATTGTATTTGATTTTTAAATGTTTCTATAGCTAAGAACACGAAATCTTTATAAAAGAAATTGAGTTATAGAAATAGTTATGCGAGGGCATAGTCCGCTATGCGAGGGTTTGTAAAAACCTTAAAGCCAAGCGGTTAAGGCGGGGGCCTGCAAAGCCTCTATTCGCCGGTTCGAATCCGGCTCCTCGCTTATTCTTTCAATAACAATAAAAACAATAAAAAATTAAAACAAATCAATAATAAACAAAAAATTAATTAATAAAAAATAAAATAATAGGAAAAAATGGCATTGAAACTATACAATACCTTGACCAGGAAAAAAGAAGAGTTCACGCCAATAAAAGGCAAGCAGGTAGGTATGTACACATGCGGCCCTACTATCTATGATTATGCGCATATTGGAAATTTCAGGGCTTATATGTGCAGCGATGTTCTTAAGAGATATTTGAGGTACAAGGGATTTAAGGTAAAGCATGTTATGAACATTACTGATGTGGAGGATAAGACCATAAAAGGCGCAATAAAGGAAAAGATTTCTTTGAAAAAATATACAAAAAAATTTGAAAAGGCTTTTTTTGAAGATCTGGAGGAGTTAAATATTGACAAAGCGGATGTATTTCCAAGAGCAACAGAACATATAAACGAAATGGTTGGTATAATTGAAAAGTTGTTGGAAAAAAAGATTGCATATAAGGCCAAAGATGGAATCTACTTTGATATTTCTAAGTCTAAGGGCTATGGAAAATTGTCCGGAATAGAATTAAAAGAGCTCCAAGTTGGTAAAAGAGTCAGGGAAGACCAATATGAGAAAGAAGAAGCGCATGATTTTGCTTTATGGAAGTTCTGGGATGAAAATGATTATGATGTTTTTTGGGAAACCGAAATTGGAAAAGGAAGGCCAGGATGGCATATTGAATGCTCTGCTATGTCTATGAAACTTTTAGGAGACACCTTTGACATACATGCAGGAGGAATTGATTTAGTTTTTCCTCATCATGAAAATGAGATTGCTCAGTCAGAGTGCTCTACAGGCAAGAAATTTGTAAACTACTGGTTCCATAATGAGCATCTGCTTGTTAACGGACAAAAAATGAGCAAGTCATTGGAAAATTTTTACACACTGAGAGATTTACTGGGTAAAGGGCATGATCCAAGCGCAATAAGATACTTATTGTTATCTTCACATTACAGGCAGCAATTGAATTTTACTGAGGAAGGGATTAAAGCAGCAAAAAATGCCATAGATAGATTAAATGATTTTATAATTAAATTAAAAGCAACAAAAAACAATAAAAATAATCCTAAAATTAAAAAATTAATTGAGCAAACAAAAAAACATTTTGAAAAAGAGATGGATGATGATTTAGAGATTTCAAATGCTTTAGCTGTGGTTTTTGATTTTGTAAAAAAGATAAACACTTTGATTATGAATGATAATATCGGAAAAAAAGATGTTGATCAGGTATGCAATTTAATGCTGGAATTTGATGGAATTTTTGGAGTTTTGGAGACAAAAAAGGAAAAAATTCCGGATGAAATTAAAAAATTAGTCCAGGAAAGAGAAAAAGCAAGGAAAGAGGAAGATTACGAAAGAGCAGATAGGATAAGAGAAGAACTTAAAAATAAAGGTTATGTTTTAGAAGATACTGAAGAAGGCACATTAGTTAAAAGTTTGTAAAAATGCCGGAAAATGGGTCAAAAGAAAAACTGAGAGAGGATGTTAAAAAGATTCTTAGTGATATTGAAGAATTAAACAAGGATTTAGGAGAAACTGGTGAAGAAATAGAAGAAACAGGAGAGGATGTAGAGGAGATCAAGGAAGAAGTAGGTGATATAAAGAAGGAAGTAGGAGAAACTGGAGAAGATGTTGAAGAAATTAAAGAAGACATTGAAGAAATTAAAGAA
>CAZTBE010000009.1:0-33261 GCA_964611745.1 uncultured Methanosarcinales archaeon
TTGATTTTTCCCCTATTTGATTTAGAACTTCCTGGGCTTTTGATTCTGCTAATCTGTAACCACGGGCAATAACAGCCGGATGAACATCTTTATCTATTAATTCTTCAGCATTTTTTAATAGTTCGCCTGCCAGAACAACAGCTGTTGTTGTACCGTCTCCTATTTCATCTTCCTGGGTTTTAGCAACTTCTACAATCATCTTTGCAGAAGGATGCTCAATATTCATTTCTTCTAAGATAGTAACACCATCATTAGTAACAGTAACATCTCCTAAAGAATCTACAATCATCTTGTCCATTCCCTTTGGACCTAAAGTTGTTCTTACTGTTTCAGCTACTGCTTTAGCTGCCATAATATTATTTCTCTGAGCTTCCCTGCCTACAGATCTTTGTGACCCTTCAGGCAAGATAAATATTGGCTGTACTGGTTGATTTGTCATTTTATAACCACCTTATTAGTTTGTTTTATTGAAAATCGTAGGAAAAGTAAATGAGCAGTTCTATATAAATGTTATGGTTTTACATAATTTTTCTGTTACTAATAGCAATAAAACTTAAATATAAGGATTCAAAGAGAAATAAATAAAAAACCACAATTATTATTGAGCGGTCATGGAAGAAATTTGGAGCATTATAAAAAAACATCCCAAAACATACATCATAACAATATCATTGATTGCAACAATATTTATCATTAATGAAACACTTGAATTTGCAGAGAGAATAAACAGTAACATATTATTGACAATTTTAAGTTTGATTATCTTTTATTTTTTTGCAAGAATAATAATCGGGGAGAGGATAGATGAAAATAAGAAAAAGCAAAAAGGGTAACCAGTTGCTCTTATTTGTTATTGTAGTAATAATATTGTTAATAGTTGGTAAATTATTGGGTTGGTGGTAAAAGATAAGAGTTTCTCTATATTATTTACTGATAGTAAACCCTTGTTTTGGTCATAAGCCCCTGTTTTACACAACAACCATATTCTAGGAAGAGCTTGGCTATAACTTTATTTAGCAAGTTCTCTATGGTTATCAATAAACATTAATGCCAACTCGTGAGATCTCGTAAGAACCTCTCTTAGATCTGTACGTTGGGCATAGTTCTTTATTCCAGCCTGATTTGCCTGTCTTAAACAGTCTTGAATTAGGGGCTGCAGATCGGTTATATCTCGCGGATAGGCTAAGTGATCGTCGTGTCTTTCATACGGAGGATGTATCTTATTAATGTCCATCTCAGGGGGTACAAAGTAGCCAACACCCATGAAATCCCGATCATAAACACGCATAGTTACATCAGCTATAACGCCATTCTCAAAGTATATTGCCGCCCCATCTACAGTTGTTGCATATGCTGTTCTCTGTGGATGTCGTATTCTGGTTGTTTTACCAATAGTGGCGATTACCGCATCCAATCTTTCCTCATTATCTTTCCATTGAACACGTGTCTGTGGCATCGAGGCAATCATTAGGTCAAACTCTCACCAAGCTTACCATTGTAAGGAAAAATTATTCTATTATCAGGCTTGTATGGCATTGGCTGTCCTGGTACTACAGCTTGTATTTCCTTATACCCTTGCAAGCTCTCAGTCAATTCTCTCATGTGTTCTTCTTCAACTTCTGTAAGTGTATAGCTTTCAACTCGATCATCCAATTTAGCGAAGGTTTCTCCAGCCAATATGACTGGATGTGAGAATAGTGTAGCTGTACCTAATGATGCTAATTCAAATTTATCCACAAGAGTGTCTAAAAAACGTTCGAGTGCCATTATTATCTTGTGTATTAGCAATCATTATATAAATCTTTCAATTTTTAACTACTTGGAAGTAAATATTAACTTATTCCTATAAAAACCCTCCTCTTAAATCAAGGGCTTTTTTGGGCAATAAGAATAAGATTTATACCCCGTTTACTTGACAGCTCATATAAACTCCTTATTTTGGCTCTAAATTAGGAACATATATAAACACTGATTTTTAATAATTAAATATATGGGGCAGCAAGAGGTTTATAATTATCTGAAAAGGAATAAGAAAAGATGGTTTTTTTCTAAAGAGATATCCAAAGGGTTAGGGGTCTCTATAGGCTCAGTTACAAACTGTCTCAAGAAATTAAGGGAAAACAAAGCAATAAGTTATAAGGGAACAGAGCGGAAGAACCAGTTTATGTATAGGTTTAAGAGATGATATGGTTTTGTCTATATCTTCCTAAAATTATTTACTCAAATCAATTGTCTTGTTGACGAATATAATCGCTTCGTCAATCAGTTCTCTGTGCTCTTTGACATTTAAACAACGGAATTCCACCAATTTTTAATTGGTGGAATTCCGAGCATCAAAAACCACCTGAAAGTGAAGCTACTGAAATCATACCACCCATCTCTGATGGGTGGTTTTTGACATAGTTTAAAAATCAGCTCATAAATGGCAGAATTATCTGATTTGATAGTTAGATACAATAGATTCCAGGAACTTGAGCCAGTTAGTACATTAGACCAGATTAGACATAATTCTGAAGCTAGAATTAAAGGCACCCTTGCAGATTTTTATCCAAGTGAGAGTATTGTACCAGTTCCTATGCTTGAAAGTAGAAAGGAGGTTTGGAATGGAAAAATTAGTATTGGTCTCGTTTTGCAGGGAAGTGAAAAACCTATAAGTTTTGCAGCACACTATGTTGGTGAAGATGGTAAAATCAAATATAACAGGTTTAAAGATTTTTTAGAGGGCATAGGAAAAGAAGATGAATTAGAGGTAGTTATTAAGAAACGTGGTGGAACTAAACAATATAGTACATTATATATGATGATTGGTAATGGCAGATATTTTATGCGAGGAAGTGGACGTACAGACTATCTTGATGAACTCCGGGGGAGTATTCTTAAAACTATTCTTGAAGCTTCAAGAGTAAAAAACTTCTGGAAGATAAAGTAGTTCAGGAATAATAACTTTATTAAACCGATATTATTTCTCCAATTTATATGACAGAGCATTTATTGCCGTTCGAAAAAATAAAAAGAAAGATTCTTGTAAAGAAAGAAGCAAAGACTAATGAAAAGCTAGGCTGCAAGCCAGAAGAAAGAACAACTGAGGAAATAATAAATTATGGTGTTGTTAATGTAAATAAGTGCCAGGGCCCTACTTCTCACCAGGTAAGTGATTATGTGCAAAAAATTCTTAATATTAATAAGAGCGGCCATTCTGGAACTTTAGATCCTCATGTCCATGGCGTTTTACCGGTAGCTTTAGGCAGGGCAACAAGAATAGTTCAGACATTGCTTAAATCCGGAAAAGAATATATCGGTATAATGCACCTGCATAAAGATGTTGGAGAAACAAAACTAAAGGAAACAATAAAAAATAATTTTACAGGAAAAATAAAGCAAATCCCGCCTATAAAAAGCGCTGTCAGGAGAATAAAGAGGGAAAGAGAGATTTATTATTTTGATATTTTAGAGAAACAAGATAACGATGTTTTATTTGTTGTAGGATGTGAAGCAGGAACTTACATAAGAAAATTGATTCACGATCTAGGGCAAAAACTGAAAATTGGAGCGCATATGCAGGAGTTAAGAAGGACAAAAGCAGGCCCTTTTAATGAAGATACATTATTTACTTTACAGGATTTAACTGATGCTTATCATTTTTATAAAAAAGAATCAAATGACAAATTTCTGAGAAAAGTTATACAGCCAACGGAAAATGCAATCAAACATCTGCCAAAAATCTGGGTTTTTGACACTACTGTAGACACTTTATGCCATGGCGCAGATCTAAATATTCCGGGGATAAGCAAATTAAATGATAATATAGCTCAAAATGATGCAGTTGCAATAATGACCTTAAAAGATGAATTAATAGCTTTGGGTAAAGCAACTTTAAATTCTGAAGAAATTATTAGAAAAGATAAAGGCCTAGCTGTTAAGACCGATAAGGTTTTTATGGAGCCTGGGGTTTATAAAATAGTTTAAAAAAAATTTGCTATACCAGCAATAACAAACCCAAATAGAAGCGACAAAGATCCATATAGGACGAGTCCACTATCATCATCCCCAATTCCATTAAATAACCAGAAAACACCTAAAGAGATGAGTATAAAACCAACAAATATGAATATTAAAGATAGTGTTCCACTTGCTGCACAATTTTTCATTTAATCTTTTACCTTATTATGACATTAACTATAAAAAAATATATTTTACTGCATTAAACTTTAACCTATATATCTCATTACAACAGTATATTAGTATACAAAAACGTAACATTTATATACTGGAAGTTTTCTTTATATTTAAAATATATTTATATGAATCTACTAAGAGGTGCGAAAATGGATTTTATAGTACAAGAAGCAATAAAAAATCAACAAAATATAAATTATGAAAATATGGTTGGCCAGGCAAATATAAGGATAATAGGTGTAGGCGGCGGAGGAAGCAATATGGTTTCCTGGCTTTATAAAAAGGGCGTTAAAGGCGCTGAAATAGCTGCATGCAATACAGATAAGCAGCATTTGGATGTTACAAGTTCTGATAAAAAAATTCTGATAGGAAAAGAACTAACAAGAGGTTTAGGCTGCGGAGGATTTCCAAATAAAGGCGCAGAAGCAGCACAAGAATCAATTCAAGAAATTAAAGATTCTGTAAAAGGAACAGACATGGCTTTTATATGCGCCGGTATGGGCGGCGGCACAGGTACTGGAGCTGCTCCTGTTATAGCTCAAGTTGTAAAAGATTCTGGTGCTATAGTTATTGGAACTGTGACAATGCCATTCAGCATAGAAAGAGCAAGGATTGATAAAGCAGAGTTTGGCTTGCAGCAGCTTAGGCAAGTTTCAGATACTGTTATTGTAATTGATAATAACCGTTTAGTTAATATTGCTGGAAATTTACCAGTGCAGCAGGCTTTTGCAGTTGCTAATGAATTAATAGCAACAATGATTCGTGGAATAGTTGAGACAATAGCCGTACCTAGCTTAGTTAACTTAGATTATGCAGATGTTAAGGCCATAATGACAAATGGTGGTGTAGCTGCTATTGGTGTAGGAGCTTCAGATACAACAAATAAGGTTGAAGAAGCTGTTAAAGGCGCTTTAAGCAATCCATTATTGGATATAGACTATAAAGGAGCAACCGGAGCTTTAATCCATATTGAAGGAGGCCCAGATATGACTCTGGATGAGGTAAGTAAAATTGGAGAATTAGTTACAGCAACTTTGGATGCAGATGCAAATGTAATCTGGGGAGCTAGAGTTTCTGAAGAGATGAAAGGGAAGCTTACTGTAATGACAATAATTACCGGAGTAAAGAGCCCATGGATTCTAGGCAAATTAGATGCTAAAGCAGAAAGAAAAGAACATACAGAGTTTAGTAATGAATTAGGAATTGATTTTGCTTGATTTAACTTAAAAAATACAATATAAGTGCAGCTTTTGGCATTCTTTTAGGTATTTTATTTTTGTTAGGTGCTGGACTTATAGGTTCTATCACACAACAGGTACCATTACTTGCAGTTTTTGGTTCTGGATTGTTCATAGTCGGTGCTATTTTTTTAATTGGACTTGCAGTTCTTAGTATCTTTGTTGGAAGAGGTCTATGGAAAGCACAGCCTTGGGCAAGAATTGTAGCAATAATCTTTGCTGGTTTAGGAATTCTTTTTGCGATAATCTCTATGATTCAAGGTAGTGTGGTTGGAAATATATTCAGTCTTGTTTTGAACCTTGCAATTGGAGGTTATCTTTTATTAAGTAAAAAAGAATTTCTTCAACAAAGTTATAATAACCATGACGAATGAAAAAGAAAATATAGTTGGGTATATAGCTGGTGTAATGAAAGCAGGATTTCACATTCGGGGTTACTCTTTTTTAGGTACGGGCAAGGTATACGACCCAGAAAATGCTATAGTGATAACAAATAAAAGAGTATTATTTATTACTGTGCCTATGCCTGGAGGGGATAAAATGATTGCAAACATTGACGTACCACTGTTGCAATCTTTAATTGCAAGAAAAGATATCGAAAACAAACTTAAAGAAATGTTATCTTCTATGCCACTTAAACAAATACTTGAATCCCATCCTAAAAATTATTTTATTAACATTTTGGATATAAAAAAGTAAAAATAAGTAAATTTTTTAGAAGTATTACATTTGTGATGGAAGAAAATAAGAAGTATAGGTACTCTATTAGGCACAAAGATGATCTTGAAAAAGCTAAAACTTTATTTCAAAAGTATATTTCTTAATTAAATTTTATTCAAAAAACCCTACACTCTTCCCGGCATCCAGCCAGCCAAAAGCGTAATTCAAAGCTCCAAAAGCACTTGCTTTGTCATCTTTTTCTTTAAAGTACTTAGCATCCTCATAATATCTTTTTGCAGTATCCACAAAATGCAGAGCTTTTTCATAATTCTTATCGTTCTTGTCAATAATTATCTTTAGTTCTTTCAAAGCCTTTTCAGTTACCTTAAATTCTCTTTCCAAGCGTTCATCAGTTAAGGTGTCCATTTTATTTAAGAATTAATATAATAATTATTTTACTAACTTTCTTAACTCTTTCCCTTTCTCAATTCCAATATCAACCATCTTAGAGACATCATCAGCTGATAAAGGATAATCTCCGCCTTTTTGTAAAGCACATAAAGTTCCATCACTTAGACTAGCGACTGTCAGTCTAGCGTCAACTACCTTTCCTTCATCATAATCAGGATCAACAATAAACTTATCTCCAATCTTTATCACAGTAACAGAAAGTGGAGTATCTTTTAGATCCAAACCTTTGTTTGTTTTCTTCTTGTAATCAATCTTGTCATCTTTATACTCCGGAAACTTCATGTTTTTCAAAGCAGCTATAGCAGCCAAAGCAGAAGCATCAGGCAGGTTTCCAGCATCATTTATTGTGCAGATATCAATAATAATCATCCATATTTTTTCCCCTTCTTTGATGCATAATTTTTTGAAATCCAGGCATTTGCTTTCACGAATACCCCTATCAACTATCCTTGCAAGCTCTACTGCCTGTATACTTGGAGGTCCTGGCTCAAAATCAGGATTTGATAATGGAAGCAATTCAGCACCAACCATTATGCTTCCTTCACCAGGTGTATCAGGATAAGGCTGCATAACTTCTACTTTAATGCCAACCATAACATCTGTTTGCCCAATCTTAACTCTGGAAGAGCCTTCTGCAGTGCTGGTAATACCAACCTCTAATTTAACAGGCCTGTAATCAGTTAATTTTCTTCCATCCAGCCTTGTATCTGCTTCAAAAAGTTTTATTACATGTTCTCTTAATTCGTTCATTTTAAAACACCATAATCATTTATATTTATCTTTCAAAGCCTTTTTCTGCACTTCATAAATATCCTTTAGCACTTTTTTTCCCATCCCCAAAACTTTCTTTAAGTCATCTTTCGAGATTAAGCCATCCATCTGCAGTAAGGTTACCCTGTCATGGTTAGGCATCATAGCAAGAGGAATGTCTGCAACAGGGCCGTCTTCATAAGATTCTTCCTTATAATCCAGGTCAACAACAAGCTTGTCATCAACTCTGCCGACAGATACAGCAGCAACTAAATCTTTCATTGCCAAACCAGCATCTGCAAGAGCCATTGATGCAGCGCATATACCTGCGCATCTACTACCTGCTTCTGTTTCCGGCAATTCAATAAAAACATCAACAACAGAGTTAGGATATTCTTTTAAATCCAAAACAGGAAGCAATGATTTCTCAGTAACCATGGAAATTTCTTTCGATCTTCTGCTTCCACCAGGTCTTACTCTATCTCCAGAACTTGAGAAAGGCATCATATTATAATGGCACCTTAAAATGCCTTTTGAAGGATCCTGCAAAAACTTTGGATGCAGATTTCTTGGGCCGTAGACAGCTGCATAAGCTGCAGTGTTGCCAATCTTGAAATAAGCAGAGCCGTCTGCATTTGGAATTACTCCTGCTTTAGCCTCTATCTTTCTTGGCTCGTCAAATTTCCTTTTATCTAACCTTTCTTTGTATGCCATTTTTTACGTGCCCGTAAAACAGCGTATGGGGATTGTGCGTTCCCGCACACTAGTAGTGGGGTGCAAAGCACCCCACAGTGTTTTACGGCAACGTAAAATCTTCGATATCCCGAGACTGTTTTTTTATTATTTTTTAAATTGTTTTTTATTGTATTTTAATTTATTGTGCTTTTGCTTTATTCTTATCCAAAAATTCTTTGACCCTATCAGTCAATCCGGATAAATGGCTTTCTTCCTCAATCTTCCTTATGGCTTTGACAGCCAATAATTCTCCATCAGGAGTGCCATTGATCCATACTAATCCGTTTTGTCCAACAGAGATATTGCATTTTGTAGCGTCTTTTATCATGGAAACCATGCTTCCCTGCTTGCCTACAATCCTTGGAACCTTATTGCTGGCAACATTAATTATTCTTCCGCCTTTTAGTTTATTCAGGCCCACGCCTTTCATTGTCACATCAACAAGCTTCTGGCTTGTGACATTTACTATCTTGCATGCGACATTGTCTCCTATATCATAAAATTTTGTAAGGTCTGCTCCACGATTAATAAATTCTGATGTTGCCTCTTTCATGGAAAGCATTGCAGAATAAGGGCTGTTCGTGTCTAAACGCCAGCCGCCGAAATTCACATCAATAACTTTGCATATAATTGTATCATATTTCTTTGGGATATATCTTCCGGATAAAGATATAAGCTTGATGGTTCTTCCATCTAATTGAACTAATCCTAACTGAGCAGCGATTATATTTTCACCTTCCCTATAAGTTCCTATGCCTGGAAAGCTGTCCATTCCTACAGCCAATATTTCTCCAGGAACTGCAATGTCTTTATCTTTTATATTTATTGTACTCATTTTGTTTCAAATTTATTTTGTTTTCAAAACCTTTGCCTCAACTTCTCCATGGCATATTTCATTTACCTTTTCATAAAATTCACTTTCTAAACCACCAGGCATCTCAACAACCGCAACCCAATAACCGTTGTTCTGCCACTCTTCTTTTAATATTGTCCCGAATTTTTTTACTGTAGCATATGCTTTTGCAGCATAGTCAGGCCCTATCTTAACTGCTAATTCCTTGACTTCAAACCTTATTGGAATTATGACCTTTAATTTTTTTAAAGCGTCCTGCATCTGCTCTTCAACTGAAGTAAATTCATCAACATGAAATTTTATCTCTTCCAATGCATTCTCAATCCTTGTTACAGGATGAGGCGCATGTGTTGTCGGATCAACACCATTCCTATGGATCATGTTTATGATTTGTTTTCTCTTAATTTCCCTTAAACTGTTCTTGTATTCTGAAGTTAGTTGCAGATCTCCTTTTTTTATTATCTGTTTTGCTATTTCTTCCAGATCATCAGTCTGGAAGATCTGCTTCATAGTTGTTTCAGATGCTTCCAACCCCTTTTTTGCATCTGAGAAAATTTTCATTGCAGCAAGAACATCTTTCATGTTAACCTGCTTATTTTCTCTTACTGCTATTGCATTATTGCAGTCAACTAAAATTTCAAAATCCTGTCCATGCGTCTTTAATCTTACAATGACTGCATTATCGACAGTTACCATTTTTTACTTCTTTTTCTTTGCTTCTGCAGCAGTCTTTTCTATTTTTTCCTTAGAAAGTTTTTTAAACTTCTTTTCTTCGGTTGTTATATAAGCTGCATCTATCCTTTCAATCTTAAAATTTTCACCTAAAACTTTTTTCAACGCTTTTAAAGATAACTTAAATCCTTCCTCTATATTCAATTCCGGCTTGTATTCTTTATGCAAAATTTCCTCTACTTCAACTTCTCCTTCGCCAATGACTGTTGCCCTGTACTGGAAAAATATTCCTGTTGGATCTGTTTCATAGAGTCTTGGTGTATGGTCCTCTATGCCGGCCACTAATATGGAAACTCCAAAAGGCCTTAAGCCTCCGCTTTGCGTGCATACCTGCTTCAAGTCGCAGATATCTTTTACTATTGTCAGTGTATCTATAGGGCTGTCATAAGTTATTCTGTGCTGCTGCGCTTTTAATTGCGCGCGTTCTATTAAAACTCTGGCATCTGATAAAATTCCAGAAGCAGTTGCTCCAATATGCTCATCTATCTGCCATATCTTTTCCACAGCTTCTGGCACCACTAAGCTGTCAATTACCCTTTTGTCTGTCACAAACAAAATCCCATCAGAACATACCATTGCTATAGCAGTAGAGCCTTGCCTTACTGTCTTTTTTGCATATTCTACCTGCAGTAACCTTCCGTCAGGGCTGAACATAGTTATGGCCCTGTCATAACCCATCATTTGATGCATTGGCTGCATATTTTCTGCTTTTACCATTTTTTAATTTACCTCATGCTGCCTTATTTAAATATTTTTGCTGCGCTTTCCTTAAAATACCTGAAGCGCCAACACTTTTTATGACGACATCTTTCCCTTCTATATTTTTTACAAAAATCAAGGATGCTTTTACCTCATCAACATGCTTGTTATTTACTCTCATAATTCCCCTTTGCATATCTGGATTCCATTTATCATTTATTGGTATAAGGCCTGCATGGCTCATTCCCTGGTTGCCTAAAAAATCCTTTGCCGCATCCAAAATAGCTTTATTTACATTCATTGCATCATAAAACTTATCTTTGGATATGACTTCATATGCCAAATACCTTTTCTTTTCCCTTAAACTTGGCAACAAAGGCTTTATTTTTCTTTTCATCATAGCTTTAACTTTAATCGAGAAGATAGTTCGCTTCTCCTTTTCTCTCACAATAAAAGGATAGTTAAATAGTATTTAAAAGTATCGAAAAATCCTTTTAGATTTTTCGGACTTTTAAACTAGAAAATGCGTGAGTTGTGAGCGAGTTCGCAACGCCCTGCTCGCGACTTGCTCGTGAGCTCGCAAGCAATTCACTCGCATTTCACGCATTTTCCGCTGTTTAAAGGTTGCGTTTGTTTTGATAGGGAATAATTTATTTTTTCTTCGGCATGACATAAACAAAAGCGGCTAAAAATCCAACTCCCAATCCAATCAAAACTCCTGGAGCTGTTTTATCTACAGCAAGTCCAATACCAAGTCCAATAAACAATCCTGCTAGAACAAGTATTCAGAAAAGTAATAATTTAATTGGTAAGGAAAGCGAAAAGGAATTCCTAGTTTTGATTCAAAATTTGGTTAGCTCTATTTATGAATTGTTGCAATACTTGTCAAGAAAAATTATCGAGGTTGTTAAGTTTATGAACAATTACAGGTGGGGAGTTATAATTTTGATTCTACTTATAATCTTCATTATTTTATTAATTAGGGGAGAGTCTTTAATAGATTTAATCAAAATCTTTTTTACTAGTTCTTAGATAAAGACACTGACAATTATCTATCACTAAGTCATCAAAGGCATCGCTCACTCAACCTAACTTAAAGTTGCACGTTATACGGCCTTTTCTCCAAAAAACAAAAACCTATATAAATCCCAATTATATTAACAATTCTTATGGAAATAAACTACAATAAATTAGGCTTTAAATGCGGTCTTGAAATACACCAACAATTAGAAGGTCATAAACTATTCTGCAGCTGTCCTACTTTGAATTCTGATCAAGAACCGGATGTAAAATTTGAAAGAAGATTAAGGGCAGTTGCCGGAGAAACAGGACAGGTAGATATTGCTGCAAAGCATGAGATGCAGAAAGGCAAGAAATTCATCTATGAATGCGATTCTGATGATACTTGTTTGGTTGAATATGATGAAGAGCCTCCGCATGAGTTAAACAAAGAAGCTTTGGAAACAACATTAAAGGTTGCTTTATTGTTAAATGCAAAAATAATTGATGAAATCCAGGTTATGAGAAAAACTGTTGTTGATGGAAGCAATGTTTCCGGATTTCAAAGGACCGCTTTAGTTGCGCAAGATGGCTATATTGATACTTCTTTAGGTAAAGTTGCTATTCCAATTATATGTTTAGAAGAAGAAGCAGCGCAAAAACTGGAGGAAAAAGACGGTGCTGGGAAATCAGAGATTTCCGGCACCACCTCCGGTGGTTATGTAAAGTATAGATTGGATAGATTAGGAATTCCTTTAATAGAAATAGCAACTAGTTCTAATATAAAAAATAATGAGCATGCAAAAGAAGTAGCAGCTTACATTGGAATGGTCTTAAGAAGTGTTGGAGTTAAGCGCGGTTTAGGTACTATAAGGCAGGATGTTAATGTTTCAATTAAAAATGGCGCAAGGACTGAGATAAAGGGCTTTCAGGACTTAAAAAGCATTCCAAAAGTTATTGATTACGAGATACACAGGCAATTAAATGCAATTAAGCAAAGTAAGAGACTGAAAGAAGAAGTAAGAAAAGTAGATAAGGACTTTACAACCAGTTTCTTAAGGCCAATGCCCGGTGCTGACAGGTTATACCCGGAAACAGATGTATTAAGGGTTAAATTAGATAAAAATTATATTGAAAAATTAAAATTACCAAAACTATTAGTGCACAAGGAAGATGATTTAGAGAAGAAATATAAAATTACTAAAGAACTGGCAAAAGAACTGATTCATAACACTATTTTTGAAGAGCTGATCAAAAAGTATAATAAAATTGAACCATCTATGATTGCCCATACATTGGTTAATGTGCCAAAAGAAATCAAAACAAGATTTAAGGAAGATATTTCTAAATTAGATAAAGAACATTTTGATGAAGTTCTGGATTATTTAAACAAGGGAAAGATAGCAAAAGAAGCAATAATTGATCTGTTAATAAAGAAAATAAAGAATGAAAAAATAAAGTTAGAAGAATTTACAGGAATTTCCTTGAAAGAGATTGAAAAAGACATTAAAGAATTAATTAATGAAAAGAAAGGTTTGAATATTGGAGCTTATATGGGGATTCTTATGGGCAAATATAGGGGAAAGGTTGATGGGAAGAAGGTTATGGAGTTGTTGAGGAAGTTTGTAAGGTAAAATGATAAATTTTGAGATAATCGGTTATTTGGCAGGATTTATTGTTGCAATCTCTTTATCTCCTCAACTAATAAAAGCTTGGAAAACAAAATCAACAAAAGATATCTCAATATCATGGACATTAATCTATATGACTGGATTGTCTCTATGGGTTGTATATGGAATTGGTATTGCTAGTTGGCCTATAATTGTAACTCTTTCTATAGAATTCTTAATGGCATTTTCTCTTTTTATTTTAAACAACGGAATTCCACCAATTTTTAATTGGTGGAATGAGTAGTGCTCGAAAACCACTCCTTATTGGTGGAATTCCGAGCATCAAAAACCACCTGAAAGTGAAGCTACTGAAATCATGCCACCCATCTCTGATGGGTGGTTTTTGACAACTTAGATATGGATAAACACGGTAGTGACGCAAAGAGAGAAATTTATAGACTATTTAGTTCAGCGATTGGAGTATATGTTTTTTTTATTGCAAAGATAATCATCTTTAGCAACTTGTCTGCAATATTCACATTTATCTGTTGGTTTTTGACATAATCCCTCTTTCTCAAATAAAGTCATATTACCTGGCAAAAGTTCACATACTTCAACTAATCCTCTCTCTATTGGTTTTTGTACTACCCTTTCTAATGGCTTTTGTAATTTAGTTGGAATTTGTGGCATTGATTAATAGGAGTAAAATAAGTTTATTTAAATCATTCCTTATTTGCCATAAAATTGGAAATGAAAATAGATTTAAAAACGCGCCAGCGAAGACTTTCGAGCCATACCTTGCAAGATAACGGCGTTCGAACTCCGGACCTACAGGTTAGGAACCTGTCGCTCTATTTGCACGAGGAACGAGTGTTCGTGTCCTCACCAAGCTGAGCTACTGGCGCATAAAATCAATAAACAGAAAGAAACAATTTAATATATAATAAATCTTTTTATTTTTATTGCAAAAATCATCAAACCAGAATAATTTAAAAATATTACTATAAAGAATTATGTATTTATCTGCTTAAAGATATTTTATTTATTTTGCCTTTAAGTTTATTTTCAAAGTCTTTACTCTTAGATGATGCTAGATCCTTAAAGAAAGCGTATTGTATTGCCATTGTAATTCTACCTACGAAAAACCCTATAAGAAAAAACAAAAAATATTTCATATACAATAATTCATTCAAAAGGCATCACAAAACTAAATAATGAAGAATAGTAATTAAATCTGACCCATATATTAAACATAAAACATTTACAAACTTTTTCTATAGAACATTTAGAACAAGTATTTTCTATAGAATAAGTAGATATTCATTACTCTAGTCTTGTATGAACAGGAGAGTTCCTAACTGACAAATATTTAAGATTCCTAGCTATACTGTTTGCTGTTATCTTACCTATAATTTCATCATTTTCAGTGACTATTAACCTTCGTATTTTGTGATGGCACATTTTTCTGCTGGCTACTTCTATATCTTCCTCTATATCGATTGTTATTATAGGACAGCTCATAATATCCTTTGCTCTTAATATGTCAGGATTTTCTTTTTTTGCTACAATTTTTCGCAGAATGTCTCTTTCAGTCATTATTCCTATAATTCTATTGTCTTCTTCAATCAATACAGAGCCAATTGATTTTTCATCCATTATGCCGGCAACTTCAGAAATAGATATATCAGAAGAAATCTTTGCTACATTGTGCATTATCTCTTTTACTTGCATAATAAATTTTTAAATAGCAATAGTATAAATACTTTTCTTTAAATTATATATAGAATATAGAAAGTATTTAGTTATCAGAAAATGCTGAACACTAAAACAAAATGTTTATAAATAGCACCCATATACCTACTATATAGATGGAGATAAGAAACATACAAAAAACAGGAGATATGCATTATCTATACCTGCCTACATCATGGTGCAGGGAACACAAAATAGGCGCTAAGTCAAAGGTCAGCATTGAGTATAATACTGATGGTTCTATAATTATTTCTCCTGAACTGATAGAAAAAAAGCCAAAGCATCTTAAATTCCATATTGCAGAAGATGAGCCAGAGGTAATACATAAATTAGTTGTAGCTTCTTATATCAATCCTGCAGCTTCATTTGAAATAAACATGGATAAAGAGATGGATTTTACAAAGCTAATCAACCAAAAAAGACTAATAAGCTTGGAATCAGTGGAAATTGACAAAAAGCAGATTACTTCTGACGCAACTGTCACTGTTTTAGACCCAGGCTCATTGCTAAAAACAATGGTGAAAAAGATAAAGAATATGATAATAGTGATGAGCAAAAATTACGATAAAGAATTAATAGGGAGGTATGAGGATGAGATTGACAGGAGCAAGATGCTTATAGACAAGTCAGTTATTGGCTCCTTAACCTTTGGAAAAACTACAAAATTAAAAAATATTGATCTTTACTACATTTCCTTAATATCAAAAGAATTGGAGAGGATGGTAGATCGTCTTATATGTTTAAGCCAAATTGATAAGAAATTTCTTGATGATATTGCAAAACCAATAGAAATTTTACAGAATATTCTACAGGAGCCATCGCAGCTTGACCAAAGTCATGCGATAGAGTTTGCAAAGAAAGTTTTATCAATAAAAAAGGTGGATGTTAAGGATGTCAAAACTAACGACATGTCGCGTATGAGGCAAAATCTTGATACTATAAGCGAGGTAATAATGGACTGGATGGTAACATCAAAAATAGAAAACTAAATATATATATTTCCTAGAGTATTTACATTATTTTATTAAGGTGATGGAAAAGCAGTTTTTGTTTTTAATTGAAAATGGAGAATATAATGTCAAATAATACAAAAGAAGCAGAAATCTTAAATGAAATAAGAAATTCTGAAAAAAAGGCTGATGAGATAGTAGAAAAAGCCAATAAAGAAAAAGAGGCTATTTTACAGGATGCAGTAAAGAG
This sequence comes from uncultured Methanosarcinales archaeon, assembly GCA_964611745.1. Classification (GTDB taxonomy): domain Archaea; phylum Nanobdellota; class Nanobdellia; order Woesearchaeales; family GW2011-AR4; genus JACPJP01. The sequence continues at coordinate 15,876 of CAZTBE010000009.1, forward strand.
TTCTTCAGGGTTATTGGAAACAAAAAAAGAAGAAATAAAGAAATCCCAGGAAAAAAAAGTCATAGATTCCAGAGATAAAGTTAGAGCCATTAAAGAAGAAAAGCTGAAAGAAGGCAAAAAAACAACAGCCCAGATAAGCAAAAAAGCAGAGAAAAATATCAGCAAAGCTGTTGTTTTTGTAATGAAAAAGTTTGAAGAGATTATATAAAATGTTAAGGCCATATGAAATGAGTAGTGTCCTGATAACAGGACCAAAAAAACTGCAGGAAAAGGTAATTAAAGAGCTTCATAGCCTTAAGATACTGCATATTGTAGAGCACTCTAAAAGTGAATTAGCAGATATAGGAAGCCCTTTAGAAAATGCAAGCAAGTTTTCTGAACTGATAGTAAAAATAAGAGCATTAATAACAGCATTAAATATAAAAAAAGAAGAGACTAAATTTGAGATTGAAAGAGGATTATTGGGAATAAACCGAACTACAAAAAAGCTCAATGAAGAAGTAAACAGCAGGTTTGAAGAATTAAGGAAAGTTGAGGAGCAAATATCAAAAAATCAGGCTGTAAAGCAGGAGTTAAATATTTTGAAAAATATTGATGTTCCTCTACAAGCGTTTACATCTTACAAATCATTGGCTTATTTTACAGGTTATTTAGATAAAAAAAACAATATAGCAGATCTAAAAAAAGAATTATCGCAAATAACAGAAAAATTTATGCTGTTCCATAATGTCATTGAAAAAAAGACTTTTATTGCGCTGTTTATTGATGTAAAAAGCAAAGAAAATGCAGATGAGGTGCTGAAAAAATTGAATTTTTCTTCTGTTAATTTCACAAATATAGCAAATTTAAGGGGAAATGCTGCAAATAATTTAGAAAAAACTGATAGAGAAAATACAAAGCTTGTAAGCCAAAGCAATAACATAAAGAAACAACTGGAAAAATTAGGCCAGGAGCATAAAGGATTTTTGATAGCTGCTGAGGAGATTTTAAGCAAAGAACTTGAGAAAGCAGAAGCACCATTGAAATTTGCAGCAACAAGCTCTAGTTTTCTCATAAAGGGATGGGTTCCAAGAGAAAATTTAGATAATGCAATAAATAGATTAAATAAAGTTGCCCAAAATAAAATATTTATACATAATGAAGAGGCAAAAGAAACTGATAAAGTTCCTGTAAAACTTAAAAATCCAGCTTACGCAAAACCATTCGAATTTTTCATTGACCTATATTCAATCCCTATGCATAGAGAATTTGATCCAACATTTCTGATGTTTCTCATATATCCACTTTTTTTTGGCTTTATGCTTGGAGATTTTGGTTATGGGATAATTAGTTTTGCTCTTTTCTATTTTCTAAAAAAGAAATTTCCAAAAGGAGTTGCCTTATTCAATATTTTACTTATATCATCTGTTGCATCTGTTTTTTTTGGTTTAATATATGGGGAAGTTTTTGGCCTGGAAGAGATAGGACATTTTGCAATTCCGCATTTACTTAGCAGGACGCATGAAATTTTCCCCTTACTATTTATTGCAGTTGGAATCGGAGTTTTCCATGTAAATCTTGGATTGATATTAGGTTTTCTTAATGTAATTAAATCTCACGGATTATCCAAAGCAATCTATGAAAAAGGAAGCTGGTTTGTCCTGCAAATTGGAGTTTTGTTATTGGCATTATCTTATCGGGATATAATCACTTTATCAGTAATAGCAGGATATGCCTTTTTAGCAGTATCAATTATAATGCTGTTTAAAGGCGAGGGAATAAAAGGCATAATAGAATTGCCAAGCATTTTTACAAATATTTTGTCTTATGCGCGATTAATGGCTATTGGAATAAGCTCTGTTTCATTAGCTGCAGTTATAAATGAGATGTCCAGTGGATTTTTTGAGAAAGGAGGGTTTAGCATCTTAGCAGGCATATTGATTCTGCTCATAGGACACATATTAAATATTGTTCTAGGATTGTTTGGAAGCTTTTTACATTCATTAAGACTGCATTATGTTGAATTTTTTGGAAAGTTTTTTGAAGGCGGTGCTGAAAAATACAAAGCTTTTGGAGCAAAAGTACAATAATTAAAATACAATGAAAAACAATGACGAAAAAACAATAAAAAAAATTTCAATAATAAAAATTCAATAAAAAAAGAATACAATATAATCCAATAAAACAATTAAATAATGATTAATAATAAAAATATATTTCAATGCCAAATGGGATCAAGTTTAATATCAAAAAAAGAATTAGCAAATGATTGTGCATGATAAGATAAAACCAAATTCAATGAAAAAATATAATTCAATAAAAATATAATAAAAACAATCAATAATTAAAAATTCAAAAATATTAATGAAAATAAAATAATTGAATTGAAAAAGACGATTAAAAAATTAATGGAGGTATAAAAATGGCATTAGAAGCAGCAGGTTTGATTGCAATGGGTGCTGGTATAGCAGTTGGCTTAAGCGCTATTGGAGCAGGTATTGCTGAAAAGGAAATAGGAGCAGCAGCTATTGGCGCAATGGCAGAAAAGGAAGAACTGTTTGGTAAAGGATTGATCCTTACTGTTATTCCAGAGACTTTGGTCATATTCGGATTAGTAGTTGCTATACTGATACTAGGATTAGCATAAACACATAGAAAATGGGATTAGAAGTAGTAAAGGAAGAAGTAATTAGATCTGCAAAAACTCAGAAAGGGTCTTTGATAGCAGAAGCTAGAAAGGAGACTGTTAGGGTGATGGACGAAGCAGAAAAGAAAATATTAGAGATAAAAGAAAAAAGCGATGCAGAAACTAAGAGAGTTGTTGACCTGATTAAGAAGCAGGAACTGGCATCTGCTGAGCTTGAGAACAAAAAAATGCTCTTAGAAGCAAAGAAACAGATGATAGACAGAGTTTTTATTGAGGTGCAGAAACGAGTTGATGGGTTAGGCAGCAAAAAAAGAGAAGAGTACATGGGAAAACTGCTTGAAAAGGCAAAAAATGACATTGAAGTGGAAAAAATTTACTGCAACAAAAAAGACTTAAAGCTGTTGAAAGAGTTCAATGCCGAGGCTATGGATATGACAGGAGGCTTAATAGCAGAGAACAAGGATGGAACAGTAAGGGTTGATTACAGCTTTGACACGATGCTGCAAACTATAAAAGAAAATGAACTGCAAAGCATAAACAAGGTTTTGTTTGGTTAAAATGTTAGAACTAAGACCAAAAAAAATACATCTTGGAACATATCCATATACCTATGCTAGGACTACGGTAATGAAGTCTTTGCTCTTTAAAAAAGATGATTACCATAAAATGCTTAAGATGGACTTTAATGAGATTGCAAAGTTTCTGCAGGATTCCAATTATAAGAATGAAATAAATGAAATGTCAAGGGAATATTCTGGTGCGGATTTACTGGAACTTGCTTTAAATAAAAGCTTGTCATTGTCATTCAAAAAATTAACAAGGATTTCATCTCCTGAGGTGGTTTTATTGATAAGAGAATATACAAAAAGAAAAGATATAGATGACATTAAGACAATAATAAGGGGCAAACTTACTGGTGCAGATGAAAAGTTAATTGCTAATTCAATAACAGCAGCAGGAACACTGAGTTTGGATTATTTGAATTCTTTATTGAAAACAGATTCTGTTGAAGAAATCTTGAAGAACAATAAAATTACGTCTTTTGAACTGCTAAAAGAAGGATTAAAAGATTTGAATGAGAAAAATACCTTAGTTACTGTAGAGAATGCATTAGACAGGTATTATTATGACCATTTGATTAAGTTTTCAGGGAATTTGCCAAAGCAAGGCGCATTATTCAGAAATTTTTTGATGAAAGAAATAGAGATATTAAACATATTGACTTTGTTAAGGCTGAAAAAAACAAAATTTGATAAAGAAGCCATTAAGAAATTTATTATTCCATACGGATTAAAAAGCTCGAAAATAATGAGCCTTGTAGATGTTGATGATTTAGAGGAGCTTTCAAGAGCCCTAGAGCAGACAGAATATAAAGATGTGGTTCAAAAAGGTTTTCAGGAATTCAAGGAAAAAGGCTCTTTGATAACTTTAGAGACAGAGCTTTACAAATATTTATTAAAACAATCTATTTTGTTATTGCATCAGCACCCCTTATCTGTTGATGTTATTTTGGGATATATGTTTGCAAAAGACGTTGAGGTTAGAAATTTGAAAATTATTGTTAAAGGCAAACAATTAGGATTAAGTGAAGAGTTTATTGAGGGGCAGTTGGTGTTTTGAATGGTAAAAACAGCTGTTTTAGGAAGCAATGAATTTGTTGTTGGATTTCAATTAGCTGGAATCAAAGACACTTTTGAGATAAGCGATAGCCCAATTAATGATATAAATGATTTGAAAAATAAAAAAGAACATGGAGTAATTATTATTGATGAAAATATAATGGAAAACTTAGAGAAGCACCAAAGATTGGAAATAGAAGATTCTGTTGATCCTGTTTTTATTCCTGTTTCAACTAAAGTTGAACAAGACAGTTTGAAAAGATTAATAAAAAAATCAATTGGAGTAGATTTGTGGAAATGATGGTTCATAACCAATTAAATTTGGAGGATAATTAAGATGGAACAAGGAGTTATTTACAGAATTGCAGGCCCGGTTGTTGTGGCTAAAGGCATCAAACCAAGGATGTATGATGTCTGCAGAATTGGAAATGAAAAATTAATGGGAGAAGTTATTCAGATTTCCGGAGACAAAGTTATTATTCAGGTTTATGAGGATACTTCCGGAATAAAACCAGGAGAACCAGTAACTAATACTGGTGAGCCATTGAAAGTAGAGCTGGGTCCTGGTTTGTTGACAAGCATTTATGATGGTATCCAAAGGCCATTGCCTGTCCTGATTAAGCAGATGGGAGATTTTATCAAACGCGGTGTAGACGCTCCTGGACTTAACAGAGAAAAGAAATGGGACTTTAAAGCAATAGCTAAAAAAAATGACGACGTAAAAGGTGGAAGTATTATTGGAGAAGTAGAAGAAAGCCCAGGAATTATACATAAGGTTATGGTTCCTCCAAATCAAAAAGGAAAAATTACAGAAATAAATTCTGGAAAGTTTACTGTTGATGAGGTTATTGGAAAATTAGATGATGGTTTTGAGCTACGATTAAAACATAACTGGCCGGTAAGGATAGAGAGACCTATTACATCAAAACTTAAGCCGGAAATGCCATTGATAACCGGGCAAAGAGTTTTTGATTCTTTGTTTCCGATTGCAAAAGGCGGTGTTGCAGCTATTCCAGGGCCTTTTGGTTCTGGCAAGACAGTTTCTCAACAGCAGTTGGCTAAATGGTCAGATGCAAATATTATTGTTTATGTTGGCTGCGGTGAAAGAGGAAACGAAATGACAGAAGTTTTAGCTGAATTTCCAGAACTTATAGATCCAAAAAGTGGGAAACCTTTAATGAATAGAACTGTTCTAATAGCAAACACATCAAACATGCCTGTAGCAGCAAGAGAAGCTAGCATATATACTGGAGTTACAATTGCTGAATATTATAGGGACATGGGTTATTCTGTTGCTTTAATGGCAGATTCTACTTCGAGATGGGCAGAAGCAATGAGAGAAATAAGCTCTAGGTTGGAAGAAATGCCTGGAGAAGAAGGTTATCCTGCTTATTTATCCACAAGATTAGCGCAATTTTACGAAAGGTCTGGCCGCGTGATTCCGTTAGGAACAAAACAGGAAGGCTCTGTTTCAATAATTGGAGCTGTAAGCCCACCCGGTGGTGATTTGTCTGAACCTGTTACACAGGGAACTTTAAGGGTTACAAAAGTATTCTGGGCATTGGATGCTAAACTGGCTCAAAGACGACATTTTCCATCCATTAACTGGTTAACATCTTATTCACTTTATCCGGATGCCTTGAATGACTGGTATGTAAAGAATGTATCTGGAGACTGGCAAAGTCTTGTTGGAGAAATGATGAGCATTTTACAGGAAGAAGAAAAATTATTGGAAATTGTCCAGTTAGTTGGTTCTGATGCATTGCCGGAAAGACAGCAGGTTACATTAACTATTGCAAGGTTGATTAGAGAAGTTTTATTACAGCAAAATGCATTCCATGATATTGATACATATTGTGATTTGAAGAAAACACATGCTGTTATGGCATCAATCTCTAAGATTTCAAAGATGGCAAATACTGCTTTGGACAGAGGCATGAGGGCAGAGCAGATATTAGCAATGAAATCAAAAGACAGGTTAAGTGAGATTAAGTTTGTCAAGAGTTATGAAAATCTGCTTAATGAGATAATGAGCAGTATTGAGAAGGAGTTGAAGCAATAAATTAAAATTCAATGTAAAATTCAATGAAAAATAATAATTAAAATGGAGTATAAAAAATGAAAGCATACCCACTATCGTTCGTAGCTTCCATTTTTGAAATTCAAAATAACAGAGAGGTTAGTCAAAAATGAAAGAGTATAAAACAATAAACAGAGTGGCAGGGCCTTTGATTTTTGTAGAGAAGACAGAGCCAATAGGTTATGCTGATATTGTAAAGATTGCATTGCCTGATGGCAGTGTAAAAAATGGACAGGTTTTGGATACATCAGATGACCTTGTTGTTGTACAGATATTTGAAGGAACATCCGGAATAGATGTTGATACCAGAGTTAAATTCTTAGGAGATTCATTAAAGTTAAGTGTTGCAAAAGATATGCTTGGTAGGGTTTTAAGTGGCTCTGGAAAACCAATTGATAATGGTCCAGAGATCATTCCTGAGAAAAAGCTTGACATAGGAGGAGCTGCTATCAATCCATTTGCAAGGCAATCACCTCATGATTTTATTCAGACAGGCATATCAGCAATTGATGCAATGAATACTTTAGTTCGTGGACAGAAATTGCCTTTGTTTTCTGGCTCTGGTTTGCCACATAATGAGATGGCATTACAAATTGCTAGGCAGGCAAAAGTTTTGGGAAAGAAAGAAAATTTCGTTGTTATTTTTGCAGCAATGGGAATTACAAATGAAGAAGCACAATATTTTATCAATGATTTCAAGCAGACAGGCGCTTTAGAAAGAAGTGTAGTTTTTTTGAATCTGGCAAATGACCCTGCTGTTGAACGTTTAGTCACACCAAGGATGGCCCTAACTGCAGCAGAATATTTTGCTTATGAGCAGGATGCACATGTTCTTGTTATTTTGACAGATATGACAAATTATTGTGAATCATTAAGGGAGATAGGTGCTGCTCGTGAAGAGATTCCAGGTAGAAGAGGCTATCCTGGTTACATGTATACTGATCTTGCAATGATATATGAACGTGCAGGAGTAATTAAAGGAAGAAAAGGAAGTGTAACGCAAATTCCAATTTTAACAATGGTTGGTGATGATATTACACATCCTATACCTGATTTAACTGGTTATATAACAGAAGGGCAAATAGTTGTTGCTCGTGATTTACACAGGAGAGGAATCTATCCTCCAAATGATGTTTTGCCTTCTTTATCAAGGTTGATGAATTTGGGTATTGGTCCAGATAAGACAAGAGAAGACCACAAACAGGTTTCTGACCAATTGTATGCAGCGTATGCTGAAGGTAGAGATTTAAGAGGTTTGGTTGCTATAGTTGGGGAAGAAGCTTTATCCGAAAGAGATAAAAAATACCTTAAGTTTGCCGACCAATATGAGAAAAAATTCGTCACACAAAGAAGAGATGAAGACAGAAGCATTTCTGAAACTTTAGATTTAGGATGGAAACTGTTGGGAATTCTGCCAGAGAATGAATTGACAAGAATCGATCCTGAGATGAGGAAGAAACGCTACAAAGCTGCTGAAGAAGAAAAAGTGACTCAATAATGCCGCAAGAAGTAAAGCCAACAAGAAGCGAATTATTAAAAGTTAAGAAACAGATTGTATTAGCTAAATCAGGACATTCTTTGCTGAAGAAGAAAAGGGATGGGTTGATTCTTGAGTTCTTTGAGATATTGAAAAAGGCTAAGACTTTAAGGCAGGAGTTAGTTGATGAATATAAAATTGCTTTAGAAAAAATAAACATTGCAAGAACAATGGAAGGGGATTTAAAAGTTAAGTCAATAGCAATGGCTATTAAAGAAATTCCAGACATTAAATTAACAACAAAAAACATCATGGGTGTAAAAGTCCCTAAAATTGAAAGTTCTGAAATAAAAAAGGCTTTTATGGAGCGAGGTTATGGTGTTTATAATTCAAGTGCAATAGATGAAGCAGCTGATGCTTATGAAAAGGTTGTTGAAAAAATACTATTGGCAGCAGAAGTTGAAACTTCAATGAGGAAACTATTGAATGAAATTGAGAAAACAAAAAGAAGGGTAAATGCATTGGAGTTTGTTGTTTTGCCACGATTAGAAGGTGTTTCTTCATTCATAAGATTAAGATTAGAAGAGATGGAAAGAGAGAATACTTTCAGGTTAAAGAAGATTAAGGCTAAGGTTCAGGTTCAGTAATATTATTAACCCAAATATCCACTGTTTTGAAAACCCACATAAGATTCTAACCTTTGAAAGTTCATTAGTACCTGTTTTATTTGAGCGTCAGGGGTCCTTGGTAAAGCGCCTATCTCCATCTGCTCGTTGGAAACATTTAGTGGTTTATTACCTACTACTGAAATCTCAGTCTCCCTCTCACCTTCAGTAACTCTAGTAATTCTCCTAAATTCATTACCTTGTCTGCCGATGTCGTATGTTTCAACTCCACCATTAAGGTTATAAGGGATAAAATATTTACTTGAGTCTTTTAACAAAATAAACCCATCAGCTGGTTTTATAAGTTCGTAAACATGTAAACTTTTTTCAGAAATTTCATTAAGAGTGCCTACACCAAGTGGATCTACACCAAATACATGAGACAAATAAATAATAGAGTTTGATGTGTTATATGAATCTAAATTATCCCTTATGCCTTTTAAAAGATTTGGATCAGTGACATCCGCTTCAAATATTCCTATTCTTCCTTCTAAAGCTAGTTTTCTAAAAAGTTTATAATTCTGTAAAAGCCATGTTGGACATGGATTAGGAAGTTGCAATGGATCAAACGAATTGCCTTTTCCGAATGAGAACCTAGGTTTATGTAATACTTTTTCTATATCTTCTCCAGTGAACAATCTCGGAAGATTTTGAGCTACATACTCTACTCCTTCTTGCGGTTCTATGAGAGATAGTCTGCTTTTGAGAGCCTCTTCATCATGCACCAATTTGACAAAATCTTCAGGTTTTTCACATTCTTTCAATAGTTCTCTAACTGCTCTTCCCATTGCAACAACATCAGGAGAGACATCTATACTTATGATTCCTTCCAGATTTTCATCATGAAAAGCTGAAGTATGATTTAGCAACACGCCGAAGCCTATCCCTATAAGATATTTGAAACTGTGTTTATCTCCAACCATCCTTGTTAGAACAGGCTCAAACCCCTCGGTTGTATCTAAAGCGGCTATTTCAAAATCATGGTCTGCAGCTACTGCTACATTATGAAGTTCTACTGTACCTATAATCCTTTCTAATTGTTCAGCTTTCATTGGATTTACCTTTATATATAACAAAAACTTCACTATTCAAATCTTTCTATTTTTACAACTATTTAGTAGTATAAATATTGGATTTTGCTTCCAGATTAACTCAAAATAGTAATATTTCTCTAAATTTAAACAAAACAAAACCAGAACATTTATATATTAGTTATACTTTTATGTATAATTAGTTAAACTATAAAGGTGATACATATGACAATGGTAGAAGCAAAGGTAAAGCAATGGGGCAATTCCTTAGGGTTAATAATTTCAAAAGATATCGTTAAAGTGGAAAATTTAAATATAGGCGATATAGTAAAAGTAGATATAGAAAAAGAAAAAAGAGTGGATGGGTTTGGGATTATGAAGAATGTTCCTTCATTTGAGGAAGATAAAGAAGAGCATCCGGAATTCTGGTAAAATGATCCATATCATAGATACTTATGCTTGGATTGAATATTTTAAAGGCTCTAAACAAGGCTTGATTGTAAAAAGATTGTTTGAGGACAATAAAAATAAATTCATAACAATAGAATGTTGCTTATCAGAATTAAGAGGCTTTTGTTTTAAAAATGATATTGATTTCAATAAATTTTATGATATTATTAGAAGAAATTCTATAATTTTGCCAGTTATGAGAGATATTTGGATAAATGCAGCAAAAATCAAATTTGAGCTAAGAAAAACGATAAAAAATTTTGGCTTGATAGATTCTATTTTAGTCGCAAAACAGCAAGAACTCAAATGCAAAATTATAAGCGGAGATCCTCACTTTAAGAATTTAAGAAATATTGTTTACCTACAATGAACAAAAAACAAAAAGAGAGATTATTTGTTTGGATTGCAAAAAGCATAAGGATTTTAAATATTGTCCTGGTTATTGGTTTTCTTGTCTATCTTTATTTCTGGGTCAAGGCGCAAGGAGGATAGCAACAATAAAGTTAGGACGTGCGGTACGAAGTCATGGAAATCGAAGATTTCCAGGATCCTCGGAAACAGAGTTTCCGGGAAACCGGGAATTCCAAGGGAATTTCCAAGTTCACCGAAAATCTTCGATTTTCGCGTGTACCGCACACTAGTGTGCGGGTACGCACAAAAACAGAAAACCTTTTAAAATAACTCTTTTTTCATTTTAATTAAAATTACGAGGTGCTGAATTATGTCATCAATTTTGATTATAAGTTTCATTGTGAGTGTTGCTGCTTTATTGTTTGCAGGATATCTGGCCAAACAAATAAAGAAAAAGTCTGCAGGCACTGAAAAGATGCAGGAGATTTCTGATGCTATACATGAAGGTTCTATGGCTTTTTTGAATAAAGAATACAAAATCCTAATTATTTTCCTGATAATTGTTGCAGCAGTCTTATGGTTTTTCATCCCTGAAGGGCAGAAATTAGCAATTTCTTTCATCATAGGTGGAATTTTTTCCGCTTTAGCCGGAAATATTGGGATGAGAATTGCTACAAAAGCAAATGTAAGGACTGCAGAAGGAGCAAAAAAGAGCTTAAATGAAGGATTAAGGATAGCGTTTTCATCCGGAACTGTAATGGGAATGACAGTTGTTGGTTTAGGACTATTAGGAGTTTCATTGATATACTTTATCTTTGGTGACCCAAATATCATTTACGGGTTTGGTTTTGGTGCTTCTTCAATAGCATTGTTCGCAAGAGTAGGTGGAGGAATTTATACAAAAGCAGCTGATGTTGGAGCTGATCTAGTGGGAAAAGTAGAAGCTGGAATTCCAGAAGATGACCCAAGAAACCCAGCAACAATAGCTGATAATGTTGGAGATAATGTTGGAGATGTTGCTGGAATGGGAGCTGATTTGTTTGAAAGCTATGTTGACAGTATGATTGCTGCTATGGTTATCGGCATGATCGCTTTTTCAGGAACTAAAGGAATCTTGTTGCCATTGATGTTAGCAGCAGTTGGAATCTTGGTTTCTGTAGCAGGAACCTTTTTTGTAAAGACAGGAAAAAAGGCAAATGCGCATTCTGCTTTAAACAAGGGAATTTTTTCATCTGCTATAATAATGGCTGTTGCATCATTTTTTGTCATAAAATTCATGGTCAATGACATAAATGTATTTTATGCTTCTTTAGCTGGCTTGGTGACAGGAGTTGTTATTGGGCTGTCAACTGAATATTACACGTCAAATGAAAGAAAACCGGCAAAATCAATTGCAGAGGCTGCAAGAACAGGTGCTGGAACTGGCATTATACAGGGTCTTGCAGTAGGCATGGAATCTACAATAATTCCTGTTTTGGCTGTTAGCGCAGCTATTATCCTATCATACCAATTTGCTGGAATATATGGGATTGCAATTGCCGCTGTTGGAATGCTGTCCACTTTAGGCATTACTTTAGCAACAGATACTTATGGCCCTGTGGCTGATAATGCTGCTGGAATTGCACAGATGGCTGGAATGGGTAAAAGCGTAAGAAAAAGAGCTGAGTCACTGGATGCTGTTGGAAATACAACTGCAGCTATTGGAAAAGGATTTGCAATCGGCTCTGCTGCTTTAACTGCTTTGGCTTTATTTGCAAGTTATACACAGATAGTTGCAAAATTAACTGGAAAAGAAGTTATAATCAATGTTACTGATCCATTTGTCATGGTAGGCTTGTTTATTGGTGGTTTATTGCCGTTTATTTTCTCTGCGCTGACAATGAAAGCTGTTGGACAGGCAGCAGAAAAAATGGTCCAGGAAGTCAGAAGGCAATTCAAGCAGATAAAAGGATTGATGCAGGGCAAGGCCAAGCCAGATTATACAAGATGTGTAAGCATAAGTACAGGAGCTTCTTTAAGAAAAATGATTTTGCCCAGCGCTTTAGCAATCCTTACGCCAATAGCTGTTGGCCTATGGAGCTTAGAAGCATTAGGAGGATTGTTAGTAGGAACAATTATTACTGGATTCCTGATGGCTGTCTTTATGGCAAATGCCGGCGGAGCATGGGATAACGCTAAAAAGTATATTGAAGAAGGTCATTTTGGCGGAAAAGGCTCAGAAGCACATAAAGCAGCTGTTGTTGGAGATACGGTTGGTGATCCTATGAAAGATACCAGCGGACCAGCTTTGAACATTCTGATTAAGCTGATAACAATTGTGTCTTTGGTGTTTGTTCCTGTTTTTGTTTGAAAACAACAAATTTTAAATAATCCTCAAACAAGCTATTTTTAAAGGTGATTTAAGTTAATTTTCTTAAACTAACAGATATGGAATTAGAAGGCAAAAAAGTTCTTGTTAGAGTAGATTTTAATGTTCCTATAAAGAATGGTATGGTAGAGGATGATACAAGGCTTAAAGCTACAATACCCACTATAAACTTTCTTCTTGAGAAAAACTGCAAGATAATATTAATGAGCCATTTAGGAAGGCCTAAAAAATTACTAAAAAAAGGAAAGAGCTTAGAAAAAATAAAGAAAGAATTGACCTTAAAGCCGGTTGCAGAGGATTTGAATGACCTTCTTGGAGTAAGCGTAGGGTTTGTAGATGATTGCATAGGTGTTGAGGTTCCAAACGAAAATGATGTTGTTTTACTGGAAAATCTAAGATTTCATCCAGAAGAAGAAAAGAATGATGAGCAATTTGCCAAAAAGCTTGCAGTACATGCAGATGTATATGTAAATGATGCTTTTGGCGCTTGCCATCGTGAACATGCTTCTGTCCACGCAATAACTAATTTTTTGCCCAGTTATGCAGGACTTTTAGTGGAAAAAGAAGTTGAACAATTAACAAAATTACTAAATCCGGAAAAACCCTTTGCAGCAATAGTTGCAGGAGCAAAAGCAGACAAGATAGGCGCTCTAAAAGTTCTGGCAAATAAAGCTGATAAAATATTGATAGCAGGAGTTCTAGCAAACACTTTCCTAAAAGCAAAAAATATTGATATAGGTGCATCGAAATTTGATGAAGAAACATTTGATGTTGCTAAAGAAATAATTAATCTTGCAGGAAACAAGTTAAAATTCCCAGTCGATTTTATTGCAGCAGATAAATTTGATAACAAGGCAGATACACAAACTGTTTCTGTTGATAAGATATCAAAAGAACTCATGGTTTTGGATATAGGGCCAGAGACAATTCAAAGCTATAAAGATGAATTAAAAGATGCAAAAACAGTTTTCTGGGCAGGCCCTTTAGGAGTTTTTGAGATGGAAACGTTCTCTACAGGAACAAAAGAAATAGGAGAATTTTTAGGTAATCTAAAAGCAACAGTAATAGCCGGTGGTGGTGATACAGGAGCGGCTATTAATAATTTTGAGCTTGCAGATAAATTAACACATGTAAGCACTGGCGGCGGTGCCTCTCTGGAATTTATAGAGAAAGAAGGCAAACTGCCTGGTTTAGTTGCATTAGAAGAAGCTTATAACAAGGCTAAAGAACAGTAATTTTTGCATTTGTTATATCATTCACTTCATTCTGCAGATTTTCTTTTAATTTCTCAATATTTATTTTTTCCAGTTCGATATTAATATTTGAGATATTATTATTTAAATTTTCAATGTTTAATTTAATATTGTTTAATTCTTTATTGTAATTGTCCAAGTCATTTTTTGCTTTGTTGTTTTCTATTTCAAGCTTTAAATCATCTAACCTTTTTTTGGCATTATTGTAATCATCCTTGGTTTTTGCAAAATAAACACCATCTAATTCCCCTATTTTAGCAAGTGCTTTTTCTTTCTTTTTATCATCCAGATCAAATTCATTTCTTGCAATTGCATTCTTTAAGCTGTCAAGAATGTTTGATATTTTAAAATCAGTGTCTTTAGTCAATGCAGTTATTGGGCTGTTTAGATACTCAAGAATCAATTTTTCATTCTCAAAAGCTATCTTTGCATACTTCTTAAGTGATTTTTCCAGAACAGAGAAATCATGAAACAATGCATTTTCAATTTCATTTGATTTTGATTTAACCTTTTCTTTTTCTTCCAATAATTTCTCATGATTTTTATAATCATCACTTGACTTTATCTCATTGATTTTATTTTCAATTTCTAATTTTTTATTTTTATTGTTTTCCAGATTATTTTTATTGTTTTCCAGTTCAGCTAAATATTGCTGTTTTAATTTTATTTTATTTTGTATATTAATTACACTGTTTTTAATTTTATCAACATTCATTATTTTAGTGTCATTGACTGAATTTACAATCTCTTTCGCATGGTTTTCAATATTTTTGATGTTAATTGCTATACTTTCCGCTTCTCTTGCAAAGAATTCATTCAAGACCTGGTAGCTTCTTGCAGTAGATTTTCCCAAAGAATCAATTTCATTCTTAATATTTTTACATTTTTCAGTTAGTTCATTAGGACTATTATAATCCAAATCTGTATTATTGAAGAAAAATGAAACTTTTTTAATGAATGCAGCCCTGTTGCCTTCCATTATTGTTTTTACTCTTTCCGGGATTTTTGGGTTTTGCAATTTGGCATTTTCCAGTGTTTTCAGATTTTCATTAACTTTTCCTTTTTCATCATTGATTTTACTTGTTATTTGGTTAATATTACTGTTTAAATTCTCAAATATTGGTTTTATTTTGTTATCCAGCCAGTTATTTACCTCATCAAGCTCTATTCTTTCTTCCTGTACTTCTTCCTTTGCAAAGAGTTTTTTTATGAATTTCAGCATATATAATAGGAAAATTCTTATAATTTTATAAAACTTTACCCTTGTGCATGCCTGCACACTAGCATATAGGGATGCCTACGGCATCCCGAGACTGTGAAATCCCTCGGTCTCGGGTGATTGAGCGTAGCGAACATCACCCTATACGCTGTTTTACGGGCACGTAAAAATGAAGAAAAAATTCAAAGGAACCAAGAAACAGCAGAGGAAACTGGCATTATCTGAAATAAGCAGTATATTCGATAAAGCCAAAGAAGCATTTGATAAAAAGCCCGATTTAGCCAATAAATACGCTAAAAAAGCAAGAAGGACCGCTTTAAAGTACAAAGTCAAGCTGCCATCAAAGCTCAAGAGAAGGATTTGCAAGAACTGCCATTCTTATTTAGTGCCTGGGAAGAATTTAAGGGTCAGAACGCATAAGGGACATATGGTTTATTGCTGTTTAAATTGCAAGGGTTTTATGAGGATTGGGTATAAGTAATTTATTTCTGATATATATCCCTTCTATGTCCAAGTTGAATAACAAAAATTATCAGTTTATTTTCAATTATGTTCAAAATAACCCTATAGTCTCCAACCCTTAAACTAAAATAAGGACTTGCAACCAATTTTTTAACATAAGCATATGGCCTGATTCTACATCTTTCAAGTCTTGAAACAATTCTTATTTGTATACTCTTTTCTAATTTATCAAATTGTTTTTCAGCAATTTTTGAGAATTCAATACTGTACATTTTACAAGCCTATTTTCTTTTTAATCTCTTCAAATGGTACAGTTTTTCCTTCTTTAATTTCTTTTTCGGCTTGTTTTATTTGTCTTTTAGTTTCCTCACTCAATTCCATAGTATCCTCTATTAAGTCCCAAATAATCTCCTCATAACTCTCTTTATCATACATCTTTCTGTGTTTCAGCTCTTGGACTAATTTATTACTGACCTGGATTGTAGTTGCCATAGTGACTATATAAGTGGCTATAGTATAAAAATCTTTCGTTTCCATGTTATTAAAAATTATAAAAAATCCTGCTTTTTGATTATCATAAAAACCATAAGCTTTATAAATCCTCTACTATTCCTAAATAAAGCAAAATTAAAAAATAATGTATATGGAGGAGTATTAAATGGCAAAAGGAAAAGTACACATTAACTTAGTATTTGTTGGTCATGTTGATCATGGAAAAAGCACTACAGTAGGTAGATTGCTGTATGATACAAAGAATATTGATGAACAGGCAATGAGGAAGCTTAAAGACAAGGCAAAAGAGCTTGGTAAGGCAGGTTTTGAATTCGCTTTCGTAATGGATAACCTAAAGGAAGAACAGGAGCGTGGTGTTACAATTGATTTGGCGCATAAGAAATTTGAGACACCAAAATATTATTTTACAATTATTGATGCACCAGGCCACAAGGATTTCATCAAAAACATGATAACGGGTGCTAGCCAGGCAGATGCAGGAGTTGTTGTTGTCAGCGCAAACCCAAGCGACGGCGTCCAGGCTCAGACAAAAGAGCATATTTTCTTATCAAGAACTTTAGGAGTTAACCAGCTTATTGTGTATGTCAATAAGATGGATATGGCAAAGTATGAGGAAAAAAGATTCAATGAAGTAAAAGAACAAGTTTCTGTTTTGCTTAAGAGTGTTGGCTATAAGCCAGAAGAAGTTGCATTTATACCCGGAGCTTCTTTGGAAGGAGACAATGTAGCTGAAAAAACAAAGAACATGTCTTGGTATAAGGGAAAAAGTTTATTAGAATCTTTAGATGATCTTAAAGAGCCAGAAAAGCCAACTGACTTGCCATTAAGACTGCCTATACAGGACGTCTATAAGATAACAGGTATAGGTGTTGTTCCAGTTGGCCGTGTAGAAACAGGAATTATGAAGGTCAATGATAAAGTTATTGTTGTTCCAGGAAGAGAAGGAAAAGGAGTAGCAGGAGAGGTAAAATCCATAGAGATGCATCATGAACAGATGCAGCAAGCTGAACCTGGAGACAACATAGGATTTAACGTAAGAGGTATTGGAGAAAAGGATATTGCACGTGGTGATGTGTTAGGACATAGTGATAATGTTCCTACAATTGCAACAGAATTTACAGCTCAGATGGTTATTTTGAACCATCCAACTGTTGTTACCAAAGGCTATACACCAGTATTCCACATCCATACAGCACAAGTAGCATGCCAGGTTATGGAAATAGAGAAGAAAATGAATCCAGCAACAGGAGAGGAAATAACTACAGATAAAGA
>CAZTBE010000010.1:0-32396 GCA_964611745.1 uncultured Methanosarcinales archaeon
ACGGTACAGGAATAGTTGTTTTAGCTGCCTTGATTAATGCTATAAAGGTTGTAGGTAAAAATCTAGAAGATTTAAGAATCGTTGTTAATGGCGCCGGAGCTGCAGGCACTGCAGTAACTAAATTATTATTATGCATAGGTATTGATAAAAAAATCTGCACTTCTGTTAAGGAAATTGTTTTGTGCGACAGCAAAGGAGTAATTTATGATGGAAGGCCTGATTTGAATGAATTTAAAAAAGCATTAGCAAAAATAACCAATAATTCAAAGAGACAGGGAAGTTTAAAAGATGCTTTAGCTGGAGCTGATGTCTTTATTGGTGTTTCTACTGGAAACTTACTTACTGCAGATGATTTAAAGGTCATGAATAAGGATCCAATAGTATTTGCAATGGCTAATCCAACTCCGGAAATAATGCCGGATGAAACAAATAAAGTGGCAGCAGTTGTAGGAACCGGAAGAAGCGATTTTCCAAATCAGATAAACAATTCTTTGGCATTTCCTGGAGTGTTTAGGGGAGCCTTAGATGCTAAAGCAACTAAAATAAACAATGAGATGAAGATAGCTGCAGCAAAGGCTTTAGCTAGTTGCGTAGAACCAACAAAAGACAATCTTCTGCCTTATACTTTGGATAAGAACGTTGTTGTTAAAGTTGCAGAAGCAGTAAAGAAGACTGCTATTGAGACTGGTGTTTGTAGGGAATAAGTTCTATTTTTTTCTCATTTGACAAGACAGTAAGGTTTTTAAAGCAGTATATATTAACAGACGAAACTATGCCAAATATTGATTACTTCATAGGGAGTACACCACTAACCTCATTTAATCCAAATTTGCCTGTATTGGCTGTTGTACCAGCTACAAATGAGTTCAGAGTTACTCCAACGTACCTTGGTCAATTATTGCCCGGCAATCAAGTAATTATGACACTAAGGGATTCTAAGACTTTAGCTCATGCTATTTTCCCGGAACTCAATTTCTTTGTTGAAATTGAAAAGGCTGTTGAAAAAGAATATAGTAAACTTATACCTGTGCACAATGAGTATTTTAAAGATGAAAT
Organism: uncultured Methanosarcinales archaeon; assembly: GCA_964611745.1. Lineage (GTDB taxonomy): Archaea > Nanobdellota > Nanobdellia > Woesearchaeales > GW2011-AR4 > JACPJP01. The sequence goes on from CAZTBE010000010.1 coordinate 1,057, forward strand.
TGACGGCTTTAGAACCGATAGATACAAGGGTATACAAGCATTTTTAGATTATGCAGTAAGGGGGGATTTTATAGATTATTCAGAAGGAATACAAATCAGAAAAATTGCAGAAATTAATCCTGACGATAGAGAAGAATTGGATGCTGTAGTTGATTTAGTTTACACAGACTTAAGTGAGAAATCTCAAGACAATATTCCCTCTAGGGGAGCTATAGACACTTACTTGCATATAGGCGAAGTAGATACACAAACCCTTAATTGGTTAGTTCAAAATTTTAATCCCCTATATGATATGCCTACAGGTTATATTGAACAAGGTAGGGGTAAAGGAAAGCAAAAAAAGAAAGTAGGGCAAGATAGTTACGTTGAGGGGATGATAATAAGCGTTATAGATGCTATCAAACAAGGAGAAGATTACCAAGGGGAAATACAACTCGGAGATTTTACTTTAAATGTACCACAAAGGCTTAGAGAGGTGACAGGAGTTGAACCTAAACCTTACTTCGTTATGACTATTGATGATGTTGTTGAAGGACAAAATACAGATGGATTGATTGTCCCTTTCCATTATAATAGCAGGAATGGCACAAATGTTCCTGATGAATTAAAGTCTTCTTTCATGCCTGTCGATGAGCTCGGTCAAATAATTTCATTTTTTGATATGACTTTAGGTAATTTGCTTGTTGTTTATGCTCAGAGGCACCAAAAAATAATGGAGATATATAATTATTTTCGAGATGAAAAAGGAGTTGGAGTTCGAGAGGGAGTATTTATTAGAGCTTTGTTTCCAGAAGATCACGAACCAACCTTAACATTGTATACTGATAACAGGCTTATGGTTACTAAAGATGAAAGAGGTAGAATGTTGATGGATATTACTAGGAATGAACGTGCAAAAATTACAGGTGGAGTTGCAGATTATTTTGGAATTTCTGAAGAACAAATTAAGATGGAAGAGCTTGTATCATTACAAGCTCAGCTAATGCAATTGTTGCCTATGTCAGCTTTTATTTGCGCAGATACCACTCATCGTATACATATCTATAATGAAATACCTAAAAAACTTAGAAGACAGTTTGAATCACCAGTTTCTGGTTGGCGAGCAATATTTAGGACTCATAACAGTAAGCTCCAGAGAGATTTTAATGTTAATTTTGAAAGGATTACCGAGCTTAAAAAATCATCATCAGATAATGCAATATCACTGTTTGGAGAAGAATATAGATTTATTCAGGATATTGTACTCAAAAAAGCAAGCGAATGATTGTAACTTATTGCTTTTTACGTGTCAGAACCAAAAAGGTATAATTATAAGGATTTTCAGCATCTCTCTCATGCTCTTCATATGCTGTTTCTTTCCAATCTTCTACCTTATATTCTGGGAAATATGTATCTCCTTCAAAGTCTGCATCTACAATCGTTAAATACATCTTATTTGCTCTTGGAAGAAATTCTTTATAGATTTGAGAGCCACCAATAACCATTACTTCTTCAGCATTTCCAGCAGCTTTTACTGCTTCATCAATAGAATGAACTACAATGCAACCTTCAGCTTTATAATTTTCATCTCTTGTAATAATTATATTTATTCTGTTAGGCAACGGTTTTCCTATTGATTCAAAGGTTTTTCTTCCCATAAGAACTGGTTTTCCTGCAGTTAATTCCTTAAAGTGTTTCATATCTGCAGGCAATCCCCTGCCCCATGGAAGATCATTATCTTTACCAATAACCTTATTTTTCCCTATTGCTGCAATAATAGATAAAATCATTTTGATTATAATTCAATATTTATTATTTATTTTTTCATTATTAATTTTTATTTTTTAATATTATTATTATATTGAATTTTTATTTAGTGTTTAAATAGCCATTGGTGCCTTAATTGCAGGATGATGCTCATAGTTCACTAATTCAATATCTTCAATCTTAAAATCATCAATATTTTTTATATCTGGATTTAGTTTTAATTGTGGTAATGGCAATGGTTCCCTTGAAAGTTGTTCTTTTACTTGCGAAAAATGATTATGATAGATATGAGCATCTCCTAATGTATGTATAAATTCATGCGCTTCCAAATCAGTAACTTGCGCTGCCATATGCAGTAATAATGAATAAGAAGCAATATTAAATGGCACACCCAAAAACATATCACAGGACCTTTGATACATCTGCAAAGACAGTTTATTATCAGTAACAAAAAATTGGAAAAACATATGGCATGGCGGCAAAGCCATCTGCTCTATTTCTCCAGGATTCCATGCATTTACAATAATTCTTCTACTGGAAGGATTTTCTTTAATCTGCTTTATTGCTTCTGCAAGCTGGTCAATTTCCTTGCTTTCTGGATTTTTCCATTTACGCCATTGAACACCATAGATTCTTCCTAAATCTCCTTCAAATCTGGCTTTTGGTTTCCAGTAATCAGCTTCTGCATTCGCATCCCAGATATGACAGCCTAGTTTTTGCAATTCCTTAACATCAGAACTACCTTTAATGAACCATAATAACTCAGCTTTCATAGAATTAAATGCAAGCTTTTTTGTAGTTACAGCAGGAAAACCATCATTCATGTTAAAACGTAATTGCATTCCAAATATTGCTTTTGTGCCAGTGCCTGTCCTGTCTTGCTTGTTTACACCATTTTCCAGAATATGCCTTAAAGCATCAAGATATTGTTTCATCTTCCCCAATAGAATAAAATTCATCCAATTTTAAATAATTTTGGTTTTCAAAGAAAACCAAACCTACGAACGCTAGTGAGTATGATTTTGGTTTAATAAGTGTTTTAAGGTTAAAAGAAACCTTTATATTTCAACGCTGCCATTATTTAAATAAGAATGAAAAAAACAAATAATAAATATTACAGAATGGCCGCTTATACTATTAGTTTTATTGTTTTGATATTGTTCCTGTTACTAGGATTAATATTATCTATCCTCTTTATTCAGAATTTATTCAGTGGAATTTCAGGTTTTGGTTTAATGCAGGTATTATTCCTTGTTATAGGTCTATACCTGATTTACAAGCCAGCAATGCACATTAAGTTATTGATAAAATATAAGCACAAATTTGATAAGAGATTCAATAAATTTAAACATGACAATAAAAGAGCGATTGTCATAACAACAATATTATCTGTTATACTATTGTTTTTGTTTTATTCAAATATTTCTACAAACTTTGATTTTTTTGTTAATGCTGTTTTATACCTTCCAATATTCCTTCTAAATAATTTGGTTTTTATAGTAAACATTTTTCTATCAAAGTATAAATTGATGTTTCTTACTCCCCTAATGGAATTGATTCTGCCTATTAGTGAGATCCTTTATTTATTTGTAATTTCAAAGTTTATATCTAAGCTTTTTAAACAAAAAAGCTAATGGAAAATTTTATATAATCTGTTCCAAATAAATAACTAAAAATGATTATAGGATACATTTTAGCATTAATATTGAGCATAGTTGATTTCTTTACAGAAGGGTTCTTCTCAAAAGCAAGCCCAAATAAGATGAAATTCATTTCAGTTTCTGCAGGAGTTTCTGTTTCTTATATATTCCTGATTTTACTGCCTGAAATTTACTTAAGATCTATGGAAATAAACAGGCTTTTGTTCCTAACAGTTTTATTCGGATTTGGCATATTCCACATTATTGAAAAATACATAAGGCAAAATTTTACCGGACCTGCATTAAGAAAAGAGCATAGGGTTGTACATTCAGTTTCTTCCTTTGTTTATTTTTTTGTTGTTGGATTTCTTTTGGTAAAGCTGGCAGGAGTTAATAATGATCTGTCTGCAGTATTGCTGTTTATTCCTATAATGCTTCATATCATCATAGATTCATTGCCTAGAAGGCATACAAAAAAACATTATCTGAGGGCATTTTCTGCAAGCTCTCCTTTTTTAGGGGCAATTTCAGCATCATTTATTGATGTTGGCCAGACTGGAAATACAATGTTGCTTGGGCTTGTAGGTGGAGCATTGCTGTATACTGTAGTAAGGGAATCCCTGCCAAGAGAACGAAAAGGAAGGCCAATGTATTTCATAACTGGGCTGCTTCTATTTACTGTACTGATACTTCTATTATGGAATATAGGGTTTTAAAGAAATAAATAAAATAAAAAAAAGAAATTAAGTTCTAATCAGAAAACTTAGAATCATTAAATCTAAAATCTCCTGTGTTTCTGGTAGCATTCCTTACAATAAACCGGTCTGCCTTCTTTTGGTTTAAAGGGCACTTCTGCTTCCTGACCACAATCTGAGCAGGTAACTTTGTGCATTTCTCTCTCTCCGCCAAAACCGCTATCTTCGAATCCCATTTGTTTTTTCACCTATATATTCTAGTTATACATAAAGATTTACTAGAAGTAGAATCTTCCTGTATACTAAGTCTTACTAACCTTTAGGAGTATATAAAGGTATGGTTTTTTACGTGCCCTGTGATGTCCTGAAATAGTGTCGCACTATTTCATATCCCTCATATAAACATTATAAGGGGTTAGATAATCTAAACTCATATGCGGTCTTTTGCAGTTGTAGTAATCAAGGAACTTCTTTAAACTTGAGAATTTCCACCTCTCTGTATTATGCGTTCCCCAGAATCTTTCTAGCTTACCACATGTAGTGGGCTTCTTTATAGAAGCAAAAATATGATTAACATTCTGGTTCTTCATATGCTCTAAGAATCTACATGTTTCGCCTAAGTTAGGATAGAATTGTGTTCCCCTATCACTTAATGTCTGCTTGGGATAACCAAACTTCTTGGCTCCTTTCTCAAATAAGGAAATTACATTTTCTGTAGTAGCTTCTGTGAAATAGTCAGCTACCGGCACAAATCTGCTATGATCGTCTAACCAGGCACATAGCCAGCATTCCAGCTTCTCTATCCAGCAAAAGTCCGTCTGCCAGAGACTGTTGCTGTGCTTCCTTTCCCGTCTTATATAGTTCTTCCTCCTGCCTTTTTTAGGCTCGTGATCTACCATACCTAATCTAGTAAGAAGCCTATGTATTTTATTATGGGATACGTGCAATCCTTTAAGCTTAAGCAGCCCTTCTGTCCTTCTTATACCATGGCTTTCTTTCTTTAATTCTATGATTCTTTGCCTTATTTCTAAAGACAACTGTTCCTCAGGTCTTCCAATTTTCTTATGTTCCAAGGCTTTTATACCCTTATCATGATACATCTTTAGTAATCGCTCAACTGTTCTTCTACTTATCTTCTGAGAATCAGCAATTTCCTTTATGGATATTCCAAGATCCTCTTTTTGTTGAATAATCCATAATTTCTTTTTTATATCTATCATGTAGCATCCCTCCAAAGGAAGCTACACAAGTTTATTTTATAAATGCAACATACTTACGGGACATCACAGTTTTTTACGTGCCCGTAAAACAGCGTATTGGGATGTTTTCAACATCCCGAGACAGAGATATATTGGAAGCAATTACTCTTGGTTTTCCTCAATATCTCTTTGCACATCTCTGATTTTCTTGTATTCTAAAGCCATATCTAAGAAATATTCGTGAATTCTGGTATCATTAGTAAGTTCTGGATGGAATGTTGTTATCAACAAATTATCTTGTTTTATCATAACTGGGCTGTTTTTGTGCTCTGAAAGAGTCTGTACACCATTGTAAAAGCTCTTGATTGTTGGTGCTCTTATGAAAATTCCATTAAAGCTTCCAATATCTTTTATTGATAGTTCTGTTTCAAAACTTTCTATTTGCCTTCCATACTCATTTCTTTTTATGCTTATATCTGCTAACCCTAATTTTGGCTGTTTATAGCCAATAATATCTTTTGCAAGCAGAATTGCTCCTGCGCATGTTCCATAAATGGGCATTCCTTGCTTATGCTTTTCTTTAATTTTACTATCCAGTTTATATTTTCTCATTAACATCCCAATAGTTGTGCTTTCTCCACCAGGCATTATCAAAGCATCCAAATCTTCCATATCTTGAGGTAATTTCACTTCTATAGGTTCTGCTCCTAGTTTTACCAATATTCTTGCGTGTTCTCTTACATCTCCTTGTAAAGCTAAGATTCCTACTTTCATTTTTGTGCATGCCTGCACACAAGCGTGTTGGGATGCCTACGGCATCCCGAAACAGGCACTCTATAACTTTTCAATACCCACGTTCTTGCATCTTAAGCTCTAATTTCTCAATCTCTAAGCCTTTCATTGACTCTCCTAAGCCTTTAGAGACTTTTGCAACTATTTCTGGTTTATCGTAATGAGTTGTAGCTTCAACAATTGCTTTGGCTATTTTCTCCGGGTTTTCAGATTTAAAGACTCCAGAGCCAACAAAAATTCCATCACATCCTAGAAGCATCATCAAAGCTGCATCAGCCGGTGTCGCAACACCACCAGCTGCGAAATTTACAACAGGAAGCCTTTGCATATTTCTTGTTTGGTCTAAAAGCATAAAAGGGACTCTCATCTTAACTGCTTCTTTTTTAAGCTGCCTTTGTGGCATTTTTTTAAGAGCTTCAATTTCTTCATTTATCAGATTTATATGCTTGACAGCCTCAATTATATTCCCGGTTCCTGGTTCTCCTTTTGTCCTTATCATTGCTGCTCCTTCATTTATTCTGCGCAAAGCTTCTCCTAAATTCCTGGCACCGCATACAAATGGAACCTTAAAGGAATGCTTGTCAATGTGAATGTCAGATGCAGGAGTCAGAACCTCACTTTCATCAACATAATCCACACCTAAGCTTTGTAGAATTTGAGCTTCTGCAAGATGCCCTATCCTGGCTTTAGCCATAACTGGGATAGTAACTGCTCTCATGATCTCTTTTACTTTTTTTGGGTCAGCCATCCTTGCAACTAGACCCAATTTCCTTATATCCGCAGGAACCCTTTCAAGAGCCATGACTGCTACTGCACCTGCTTCTTCAGCTATCTTAGCCTGCTCAGCAGAAACAACATCCATTATAACACCGCCTTTAAGCATCTCTGCAAGGCCTTTCTTCAATCTAAAAGTTCCAGTACTGCCATTAGTATCCATAACCATCCCAATAGTAAGAAATTCAGATAAGAATTTAAAGGTTGCGAAAGATAATTGTTGTTAATAGCAAAATATATAAATCAGTTATCACTGTAAAATTGTCATGAAGTATTTAAAGAGGTTTTTAGCTCTGCAGCTTTTATTCTTAGCCATAATTCCAATAGCTTTTGGAGAAATTATAGTGGATATTTCAGAAAAAGATATCTATAATCTTGGAGAGAAAGTTATTCCTACTGTATCTGTCAAGGAAAGCCAGGATTACAGCGGTTTCTTTAAGCTGAGTATTTTTTGTGATAATTATGAGTTACAATACTATACTATACCATTAAGCTTAGAAACTGACTTTAGGACGCAGCTGACTGTACCAGAGCTTTTATTAGCAGAATCCATGGCAAGCAAATGCAGGTTAAGGGCAGATTTTGAATTAAGCGATGGAGCTAAGATTGATAGTACATGGTCAGAATACTTTTTTGTGACAGATGAATTAAATGTAACTGTAGACAGCAGTTTAGAAGCAAAACCAGGAGAAGATGTTGTTATTTCAGGACAAGTAAAAAAACAAAGTAATGAAATTATGTCAAAAGGAGAATCAAAAATAAGTTTCAGAAACAAGGAAAACAAAGTTGATACTATTTCTGGGAAATTTGAACATATAATTCATTTAGACGAAGATGTTAAAGCAGGAACACTTTCATTTCTTGTTGTAGCAACTGATAAATATGGCAATTACGGAGACAAGATTTTGGATTTTGAAGTATTACCCATACCAACAAGAATCGAGAACCGTTTTGAGAATAATGTTCTGATGCCTGGTGATAAGTTAAGAGTAAAGGCCATTCTTTATGACCATAGCAACCTGGCTATGGATAATAGTGAAATTAATGTCAAGGTTCTGGATTCGGATGAAAAGCTCATTGTGGAAAAAGATGTACAAAGTTCTAATTCTCTTGAATTTGAGATGGGAGAAAATCAAAAACCAGGAAATTATTTCTTGCTTAGCACATTTGAAAACATTAAACAGCAAAGCAGCTTTGAAATGGGTATTGTAAGGGAGATTACAATGGAACAGGAAGGAAATTTTGTGCATGTTGAGAATATTGGAAATGTTAATTATGGGGATGAAGTGACCATAATCCTGGAAAGCGATGATAAAAATTACCCGATAAATGAGAAAATTAACCTAGAACCAGGAGAAAAGATTACAATAGACCTTTCAAAAGAGGTTCCACAAGGAACTTATGATATTATACTCCCAGAAGAAATTGTTGATGATACTGTCCAAGGTGAAGACACTAATGGTAGCAGTGGCCAGCCTGAAGATTCTACAGATGTAGCTGGACCAGTTAATATAATACAAGATGTGCAAATTGATGATAACAGGAATGTGATAAAGAAAATAACCGGAGAAGTTGTCGGAGCAGCCGGTTACGTTGCTTCAAAACCATTGCTTGCTTCTACATTCCTTATTTTGATAATTCTGGGAACTGTGACACGTTATAGCTGGGGTTTTATAAAAAACAGGATAAAAGGGAAAAAAGAAGATAGTACTGAAGACTTATTTGGAGATTTTAAATATGAGGAAGATGGAGATAATAAGCCTGGAGATTAAAAAGATTGAAATAGGAAGATTTTTCCCTAAAGAGGATAAAGTAGAGTTAAATGTATCTTTTAATGATGGTTCTGATAAGGAAATATTTAAGGTAGTTGATATATCTGATTCTGAAAATGCTGCTGAAAGCATCTTGGCTGATTTAAGGAAAATGGAAAAAAGTATCCATAAACCTAACGGAGATAAAGAGTTAGTTGTTGATAACTTTGTGAATATTGTAGTAAAAAATGAAGATAATACGATAAAAGAAGCTTCTGAATTCATTCAAAAAATAAAAAATAAGATAGATGAAATCAAGAGCAAGAATGTAGCAGAAGGATATTTGGATATAATAAGAGAGCTGAAGGGTTTGAAGATAGAATTTTAATCGAAATCCTTAATTATATTGCCTTCTCTTAAGATTTGCAGTCTTGCTGGGCCTGAACTTTTCAACGCCTTTGCCTTTATTGTTCCTTAAGCCCCTACTTTTTTTTGCAGCAGAAGTCAAGCCCCTAAATGCCCTGCCTTTATGCTTGGATTTAAATATCCAGTTTATCCTTGAATCTGCAAGAGTTTGCGGATGCACTCTATCAACTAAAATAACCTCATACCAAAGACAAATTCCATCCTCTCCTACATAATAGCTGTTTAAGACTTCGCAATTGGGATATTTTCTGGAAACTCTTTCTTCAGCAACTGATTGGTAGCTTTTATCTAGGTCTTTTCTTTGTCCAAAATGTTTGCTTCTTCTTCCATGCCTTATTGTTTCTCTTTGCCTTCCGCCTCTGTCAACTCTTTGCCTTATTATAATATAACCTTGTTTTGCTTTATAGCCTAGAGACCTTGCTCTATCTATTCTTGTAGGTCTTTTAATCCTCGCAGTAACATTTTCATCTTTCCATTCAAGAATTCGCTTTTGCCAGATATCTCCTAGATTACTTCTAGGATTCTTCCAAATCTCTCTAATATGTTTATAAATTCCCATTTTAGCTTCCTTCAAAATTATTTAAATTTACAAATTTGAGATTCAGGCAAGCAACTACCCACATTTCTCTTTGTGGAGGAACATACCTCCATTTATAAAATTTGTTATTTACCATTAATGATAAAAACAGGAAAATAAAATAGCAAACTATTTATATCTCAATCATACAAAAAACTAAAATGACATTAGACAGTCAAAATATGCTACAGGTTATAAAAGAATTTCCTAAACAATGCAGGGAAGCTCTAAGTCTTCCAAAGGGAATTTCTGCTTCTGGCCAGGTAGATAATATTATTGTTGCAGGTATGGGTGGCTCAGCCATGGGTGGTGATTTGCTGAGGATTTACTTAAGCGATACAAATATTCCCGTTTATGTGAACAGGGATTATAAGGTTCCAAACTTTGTCAATGAGAATAGTTTGGTGTTTGTAGTGTCATATTCCGGCAATACTGAAGAAACTTTATCCTCTTTAAATGATGCAAAAGAAAAAAATGCGCAAATCATAGGAATCACTTCTGGTGGTAAATTAGCAGAAGAATGCGAAAAAGTGATACAAATTCCTTCTGGTTTGCAGCCAAGGGCAGCTTTAGGGTATTTATTTTTTCCAATGCTAGGAATATTGCATAATTCAAATCTTGCCAGGGTAAAAAATGAGGACTTGAATGAAATGCTGGAAATTTTGAAGCAGACAGACAAGTTTAATGAAGCTGGAGAAGAATTATCCAAGAAATTAAAAGAAAAAATACCTATAATTTATGCTTCTGAATCCTTAGGGGCAATTGCTTTCAGGTGGAAGACCCAGATAAATGAAAATGCAAAGATGCCGGCTTTCTATAATGTCTTTTCAGAAATGAATCACAATGAGATTGCTGGCTACAAAAGCATGGACATGAAGTTTGCTGCCGTAATCATAAGAGATAAACAGGACAATGAAAGGATAAAGAAAAGAATGGACATATGCAGAGAGATTATGGAAGGGCATGTTACTGTTGAAGAAATTGAGACACAAGGAGAAAGCTTATTAGCCAGAATGTTTTCTACAATTTATCTTGCTGATTTTGTCAGCTACTACATGGCATTAGCGAATAGAGTAGATCCAAGTCCTGTTGAGATTATTGAAGGAATGAAGGAGAAGTTAGTTCAATAAAACATCACTAAAATAGTTGTATAACTCTTCGTAACGTTGTATTCCAGCCCTAATACCTCTTAATGCGTGTATATTTGGATTAAAAAATTTAAGTGGTTCTAATTCTTTTGGTAGATCTGTATTATTATCACGTTTAATACTTTCTTCTTCAATTTCTTCAGATTCTCTAAGTAGATCTTCTAATAATGCCTGAGGACCGTTTTTGCTTAACAAAGTTGATTTTCTCTGTACAGTTTGTGCACTCTTGATACTTTCATCTGCTTCTATAGATGTTAACTGCTCTTCCCATGCTGCATTTAATTCTTCTTTCGTTGGTAGCTTACCTAATAGAGATCTGTTCATAAGCGACGTTATATCTATCCAAGGTGCAACCATACTTTGTGGTTCAGCGTCAAGCAAACCCTCATAATTTCTTAGATGATATTTTAAAAACTCTTTGACAGGAATATATAATCTATGTGGTCCACGAAAGTACAAAATTTCATACCCTATTCTGGCATAGCCACTAGCTTCATGTGTATCCAATATAGAACTCATAAGAGGATATGCATCTTGATGTCTGTCAAAACTTTCTAAGAGACCATGCTTAAAATCATTACCTAGTTGATAAATTTCAGTGGCTATTGCAGCAGGTAAGCCCCATGTCTTAGAGGCTTCTTCTGCTCTAGCTTTGAGTTCTGGAGTGATCATCGCAGGCCAATCTATCCCTTTATATTTAATCATTGTAAACTAAAAATCTTTAAAGTTTAAAAATTATTCTAAACCTTTATAACTTTCACCATATTCCATTAATTAGGGGATAATGTTATTAAAATCAATTAAGCTGAATAATATTAGAAGCTATCTTGACCAGCAAATAGATTTTCCTACAGGATCTTTGCTTCTTTCCGGGGATATTGGCTCTGGAAAATCAACTATCTTATTGGCAATTGAATTTGCATTGTTCGGCTCTAAGCCTTCTGAACTGCCAGCATCTTCTTTGTTAAGGTATGGGAAAAAAGAAGGTTCTGTGGAATTAAATTTTGAATTAAAAGGAAAAAACATAATCATAAAGAGAAATCTGAAACACAGCAAGAACGGAATAAAGCAGGAAGTTGGTTATATCATAACAGACGGCATTAAAAAAGAATTAAGCCCTATTGAGATGAAAAGCCAGGTTTTTGATTTATTAGGCTATCCTAAAGATTTGGTTGCAAAAGGAAAGGATTTAATTTATAGATATACAGTCTATACTCCGCAGGAAGAGATGAAAAGAATTCTTATGGAAGACAAAGACACTAGATTGAACACTTTAAGAAAAGTGTTTAACATAGACAAATACAAAAAAATAAGGGAAAACACATCTATATTTATAAGAAATGTAAAGGAAAAGAAAAAAGAATTTGAGGGTTTTATATCAGATCTAGAAGAAAAGAAAAAAGAATTTGATAAAATAAGCAAAGAAATCTTTGATTTAGAAGAAAAAATAAAAATTGTTATACCCAAGGTTGAAAAAGCAAAGAACGACTTGGACAAAAAGAAGGAGAAAATTTCTATTTACGAAAACAAAGTCAATGAATTGAATAAGTTGAGGAAAAACTTAGAGATTCTTGAATTAGAGTTGAACAACAATTTTAACAACCACAATAACAATAATAAAATAATATTAAGATTAAATGAACAGGTAGCTGAATTAGAAAAGGGTTTGGGAAAAGAGGAAATAATTGACAGCAATAAAATAAAAGAGGAAATTCAAAACTTAGAGGCAAATATAAAAAAATTAAACGGAGAATTAGAAAACATAAAACAAAAACTGAATGAGTATAGAATCAATAAAAGTAAGGCAGAAGAAGTAATTGATACAGTTTCCAAAATGGAAAAATGCCCCTTATGCCTGCAGAATGTAGAGCATGAGCATAAGAATTTTATTAAGGACTGGGAAATCCGGAATATAATAGAAGCAGAGCAAAACCTGGTTTCTTATTCAGAAAAAGAAAAAGAAATGAATAATCAATTAGAATCTGCAGAAAAGGAATGGGAAATATTGAGAAAATCAGAAAGCAACATAGAATTAATAAAATTAAAGGTCCAAAATATAAAGGAAAAAAAGCAGGAAAAAGAAAATCTGGAAAAAACACAGGTTGAGATAAAGGAAAAGGTTGGAGAGATAAATACTAAGAAGATTGAAACTAATAAACAGATAGATTCTATTAAAAGTGTTGAAGAAGACTATAAGATAGTCAAAACTCAACTGGATATTGCTTTAGCAGAGGAGAAAAAATTGGATATAGAAAAAACAAGCATAGAAAAGGAAAAGGAATCATTAAGCAGGATGACAACAACCATAAAAGAGGAGATAGCTAAAAAATCCAAAGCAAAAGAAAAATTACGCTATTTATCCGAGATGCAGAATTGGCTGGAAGATTATTTTATGCAGCTAATGAGCACAATGGAGAGGCATATCATGCTTCAGGTTTACAGGGAATTCAATGAGTTATTTAAGACATGGTTCAATATCCTGATAGAGGATGAGACCATTTCTGTAAGGCTGGATGATGAATTTACTCCGGTCATCGAACAGAATGGTTATGAGACAAACATTGATAATTTAAGCGGTGGAGAAAAAACTGCTGTAGCGCTGGCATATAGGCTAGCATTGAACAAGGTAATAAATGACATAGTTGCAGACATAAAAACAAATGATATCCTGATGCTTGACGAGCCGACAGATGGTTTCAGTTCTGAGCAGCTTGATAAGGTTAGGGACGTTTTAGACCAACTAAATATGCAGCAGGTTGTTATTGTAAGCCATGAATCAAAGATAGAAAGCTTTGTCGATAAGGTAATAAGAGTAGGAAAGGAAGAGCATATGAGCAAGGTTTATTGATAATAAAATCAAAACCATACTCGCTACGATTCGCTCGTAGCATTTGATTTTTCTTAGAAAAATCAAAACATTTAAAAAGCCATAATCCTTTTTTAGACGTATGAGCGTGGGGGATAAGAGTCTGGAAAGCCTGAAACATGAAGAGAAAATTAAGGTATGCCCAGACTGTGGAAGCGAAGAAATAGATTTTGAAAAGGGAGAGAACTTCTGCAAAAAATGCGGCTTAGTTCTCGATTAGATTTTATGCTATTTATCGAAAACTATTCAATTTGTTTAGATTAAATTTAATCTATAAATTTATAAAGGAAATGGGGTTTTTATTAAATATTAAATAATTTTGAGAATGATAATCGGAATACCTAAAGAAACAAAGAAGAATGAGGTTAGGGTAGCTCTTATTCCAAAGCATGCAGCGCAATTGACTAAACTGGGGCATAAGGTATTTGTTGAGAAAGGCGCAGGAGAAGGATGCAAATTTTCTGATGCAGACTACGAAAAAGCCGGGGCGCAGATAAAAGATTCAGTTTATGACAGCGAGATGATTGTAAGAGTAAAGGAGCCACCACTTAATACTATCAGAAAAAACCAGACTGTCATGGGTTATCTTCATATTGAAAAAGGGCAGAATCCCCCTCTTTTAAACAAATTACTCACTCAGAACGCGACAAGCTATGCATATGAAGAAATCAGGGATAATAAGGAAGAGAGACTGGTCAATTTGGGAGTAGAGGCAGGCATAGTTGGAATGTATGAAGGGCTGCGCCTTTATGGAAATATCCTTGAAAAAAATAATATTAAAAATAAGCTAAAACTATTAAGACCCATCCAGGAATACTATTCTGTTGAGAAAATATTTGCAACATTATCCAAATCAAATATTGAGAATGGTGTAAATGTTTACATTTTTGGAAAAGGCCGGGTATCAAAAGGTGTCCAGGAAATCCTTAAGTATAGTTCTATTAAAGCAAATGTTCTTTACAGGAATAAAACAGCTTTCATTGAAAGATATTTGCCAAAAGCGGACATTATTGTAAATGCTATTGATTGGTATCCTAATGAGCCACATATCATAAAAAGGGGCATGCTAAAGCTTATGAAAAAAACTGCAGTTATTGTAGATATTTCATGCGACCGTAATGGCGGTGTTGAGACATGTATTCCTACAACCTGGGAAGAACCGACATATTCTGTTGATGGTATAACACATTTCTGCGTTGATAATCTTCCATCTGCAATTCCAAGGGATGCTTCCATGCATTTAAGCCAAATGATTATTCCGCATGTCATTAAAGTAGCAGGTAATGATGGATACTCAAACGGCATCATGACAAAAGAGGGTATTTTTGAGTATGCTAAGAGAAAGAGTTCTGTTAGTGAAATTGAAAAGCAGCCTTTGGTTATTGAAGAAATTGCGTAAACTTTTTATAATCTGTTTCTAAATATGATTTTATAATCAAAGTCATTAAACTTGATAGAATGAGCAGAAGAAAACTTTCTAAGCAGGAAACAGAAGTTGTTGAAGAACTGCAAGATACTTCTGGAGAGAATTATGGGAGCGTTTTAATAGTCGATAATTATGCTAGGAAGAATTCACCCGCAATTCAAAATGTTCGTTCGGCTGTTGAAGATGCAGGATACAAACCTGAGGTGATTAGGCATTCTGAAGCTAATAAGGTGGTTAAATCCGGAGATGACTTCTCAGAGGGGTATGATGCTGTACTTACCTCTGGCAGTGGTGGAACATGGAAGAAAAATACGGGGAAGGATAAAAAAGGAAGAACGTACGTTTCAAGAAAGGATGCTGTCCATGAGCAACTTTCTAAACAAGGTAAACCGGTTTATGCTATATGCGGGGGAGGTCATGCAATAGCAGAGGCTTTAGGGCATGAGATTGTTGATACTGGGAAATTCCATAAAGGAGAAGAAGATGGTAATTTTTATAACCATAAATATGCTGTGCCTGCTGAGGGTTTAGGTAATAAGGTTAAGCATCTTAAGACTTTAGAACACCAAGAAGAAGAATATGCAGACTCTTTTGAGCAAGGTAATATAAGATTTGTACAGCACCATACTGAAAAAACTGAAAATGGTAGGAAGGATATTGCGGCTTTCTTGAAACAATATGTCCCAAGAGGTAAAAAGCGATTGGGGGATTTAGTGAATGGTCCTCCAGCAAACGAGAATTATGGTCCTGTACAATATGAAAAAGCTGCTTGATTACTAACTCCTTGCTGAATGTATTTTCTGAATTTTCTTGAGAAACAACATCAAATCTTCTTAGCCAGCTTCAAGGTATAATCCTCAAAGCCAAGATTCCTATAAAATTTCAGGGCTTTTTTGTTCTCTAAATGAATTTCTAAAGAAATATATTTTACATTATTTTCTTTCAGCCATTTAAGCGAAATATTCAGTAGTTTTTTCCCTATACCTTTTTTCCTGTAATTTTCCAGAACATATAAGTTGCTCACATAGCCTTTTCTTGCAAACTTGGAAATTCTCAATGGCTTGAAATACGTTGCAATTATTATCCCAACTGGTCTTTTGTCTTCTGCAATAAAAACAACAGAATTTTCCTTTTTCAATTCTTCCTTAAAGTATTCAAAATATATTTCTATTGTTTTGCCAAGAGGCTTTAAGGAATCAGAATACTCCATCTCATCTTTTTTTGACTCTAACTTGATGGCCTTCAATTTTTCAAAATCCTTAATAGTGGCTTCTCTGATTTTCATTTGTAATCCTTTATTATCTCCTTAATCAAATATTTGCTCAGGTTAAATCTTCTTACTTTTGGAAATCCAGGAAAAGTATTAACCTCAATAAACATAACATTCTTTTTGTCAGCGCATAACATCACATCAACACCGCCAAATTTCAGTTCCAGAGCCTTGATTGATTTTATTGCAGCTTTTTTTGCTGTTTCAAGCTGATTTTTTGGAAGCAAATTAACAAAACTGGCTTTCTCTCCTTTTGCCCCTTGCGAAATATTTGTAGTTACAGCTTCAGCGTCATTGCTCCTGCCATATATATATAATACTCTATCTCCATACACATACATCCTTAAATCAAATTTCCTTCCCTGAATAAGCAGGGGATTTATCGCTTCTTCAATAATGATGTCCTGCTTGAGCAATTGTTTCAAAAAAGTTGTTTTGTTTGTAAAGTCAACAAACTTCCAGCCATAATCAGATTTTTTGCTGACTATTTTTCCATTTCTAAAGCGGAAGTTTGTCATCCATCTCCCTTTTTCCAGATAAGTTATGCCTTTTCCCATTGACCCATACTTAACTTTAATAAACAGCTTGAATCCGGAATCCAATAGTGAAAAAATTCCATGCATTGTCCTATTCGAAAATGATTTTGGAACTGATACTCCTGCTCCAGCTACAGACCTTTTAGTCAGTTCTTTATCACGGTCTTTTGCCAGATGCTTAGGATGATTTATGTAAGCAAGTTTTTTGCCATTATAGAACTTTTTGATTATTTTTTCAACTTCTTTCCAAAATGCAACAAATTTTGTATAAAAGCTCTTATTGCCGTAAACTCCCTTATAATTCTTGGGCTCAATATACTTATCCCAATAGGAAAAAGGGAAACATGGAAAAACTATAATTTGCTTTGATGCAATATTAGGCAAATCCTTCTTTAAAACAGACAGGTAATCTATATGCTTGACTTCTATAGTGCTTCCATAAAAGAACTTTTTTTGGTTTATGAATTTAAGATATGTATCAAAGTCTTTGTCATCCCCTATTACAAGCAAAGTTTTTGTTTTTTTAATCATAAAAGAAAGCACCACTGCATGAGTTTATAAATTTTTACAATGCATCTGCCTTTAAATCATAAGCACTTGCATCTTTTATCTTGACACTAATTCCATCCCCTAAATTAAAATTTCCTTTTACAATTACTGGTTTGTATGCAAAATTTCTTCCTATCCATGTGTTGTCTTTTCCAATCTCATCAATTATGATTTTTCCCTCCCAGCCAATCCAGTTTTTGTTTTGTTTTAAAGCTAAGTTTATGTAAAGTTCTGTTAAGGCCCTGCTTCTTTCTTTTTTTATGCGGTCAGGAAATTGCTTCATTCTTGCCGCTGCAGTATTAGGTCTTGCAGAGAACCTCGCTATATTAAGCACATCCGGCTTTACTTCCTGGATTAAATGTAATGAATCCTGAAATTGCAGTTCTGTCTCTGTTGGAAAACCTACAATCATATCACTGGCTATTGTAATATCTTTAACATACCTTTTAAATTTATTTACCGCTTCCTTAAATTCATGGATGTTATATTTTCTTCTCATTTTACCTAAAATTTCATTATTGCCGGATTCAATTGGAATATGCAGAAATTTAAACATCCTATCATCCTGGTATATCTGAATCAAATCATCAATCATACTCATGACATGCCTTGGATTGATCATTCCCAGCCTGATTTTGTAATTTCCCTGTACTTTTTCAAGAATTTCATTCAATAAATTTACAAGTTTTCTTTTTCCTTTGTCTAAACCATAAGCTCCGGTATCCTGAGCTGTTAGCCAGGTTTCCTTGCAGCCATGCTCAACATTTCTTTTTATACTGTCAATAATAGATTCTTGAGGATAAGAAAAAATTTTTCCTTTTATTAACTTAACAGAACAATAAGCACAGAAATCATCACAACCAGATGCTATTGGCACTATACCCACAACTTTATTTGTCATTACTTTAGGCAGCTCTGCTTTATTGACTCTTTCCTGTGTCAGGGATTCTAAAACATTTCCCTGCAATGACTCTTCAACTACATCAACAATCCTATGGATATTATGCGTGTTAATTAGACTTGCATTTTGATTTATTTTCCTTATTTTGGGTATTATGTCTCTGGTTATGCATCCAGCAATAATTAATTTTTTGTTTGGAAACTGCTCTGTAAGCTCTCTTATTTCCCTTAACGGAACAATAAGGCCTTTGACAGTGCAGATATTTATTATGTTTACATCTGAATATTCCATGTCATCAACTATTTTGAATCCTACTTTGGTCAATAACCCCACCATTATTTCAGAATCTGCTGAGTTTGCACTGCAACCATGGGTCTGTATGTATACATCTGTCATAAGTTAGACTAACGGTAATATTTTTATAAATGTTTTTGTCAAAATTTCAATATTAAAAATAATTAATTATTATTGTTTTATTCTTTATTGTATTTTTATTTAATATATTTAACTGGCTGCTTTGCCATAATCCAACTTGTGAGAATTCTTGTTTCATATTCATTAGGAGTATGTATACATTCATGTATATCCACCATTTTTGCAAAATTGCCTGTTAAGTCATCCCTTCTCCAGACTTTTTGGTCACCTAAGAAAGTAAATCCATATAGGCCTTCATTGCCACTTATTGGAAAACTTTCCATATGTTTACCAGGTACACGATCAGTAAAATCGTGAAGAGCATCCTGCCTTCTGTCAAGATAAGTTCCTATTGTTGAGCTATAATTACTGCTTAACCTTTCTTGTTGATAATTATCTACATAGACAACATTTTTGGAAGTATTATCTTCCATTTTATCCTCTTCCAGTAAATCAGAAAGCTCGTCTTTTTCTTCCTCATCCTCTTTTTTTCTTTCAAATAATGGAATACTATACTTGATAAAAGCCATTAAATCTTCTTTTGTATTTAATCTAGAATGATAAGTTGATACCATTGTGTCCAATTAAAATTGAATTTTTTATATTAACTCTCTGCCCTTGCAACCTGGTGCTTGCACTTCTCACATTTCAGTATTTTATATTTGGTATCTGCAATAACCTCCTCTCTTAAAAACTTCATTTCTATTCTGCATTTCTTGCATAGGTCATTATCTGCCATTTTATAAGGCTTTATTTTTTATCAAATTTAAAGCTTCCTTAATTATAGCCTCTGCCTGCTCTTTTTTTGGAGCATCTGCAATAACCCTTAACACATTAGCTTCTGTTTTTGATAGTCTAAACCACACAAATGAATTATTATTCAAATATATTTTCAAGCTCCCGGTTGTTGAATCTTTTAGCTTATACTGTTTTTTTCCGTAATAATTCACTAATTTCCCTTTAATTTTACTATATTTTTTTGAATCAATATTAACTTTTCTCTTTATATTGCAGTATTTAGGCAGTGTTTTGATTAACTCACTAAGATTTTTTTCCCTATTTGCGATTATTTTTAACAGATAAATTAGAGTTAGGATTCCATCCCTGCATCTTGAATCAGGTATAATAATGCCAGAGCTGCTTCCTTCTCCACCTATCGGAGCTTTTAACTCATGCATTTTATCAACAATATTTATTTCTCCAACTTGTGTTTCAAAATATTTTGCACCGTATCTTTTTGATATTTCCCTTACAACTGAAGATGTTGCATCATTCACAACAACAACTTTATTTTTTGCATTCTTTAATATTTCATCTGCAATCAAAGCAAGCAGTTTATTTCCAGAAATCAAACCTTTATTTGTAACTACTTCTACCCTATCAGCATCACAATCAAAGCCAGCAGCAAAATCATAATTTTTATCTCTAACTTCGTTTGCCAGATAAATCAATGAATCTTCATTAGGCTCCACTTTACGATTGAAAATGCCATGTTTCATATTAATTCCATGAACTTTGATATTAAGCTTTTCAAGAATAGATTTGGCAATGGTTCCAGTTCCTCCATTAGGGTCAATGATTACTTTTAGTTTAGAACTTTTTATTTTGTTTTTATCTTCTTTTGGTAGAAAACTTAAAACAAAATCAGAATATGCATTATTTATTTCATTGTATTTTTTAAAGATTTTTTTTATTGTAATGTTTTTTGGATCATTATTTTTATATAAGTGCTTATTGAGAAATGTTTCATTGTTTATTTTTTTTATTGAAGCGTATTTTTTAATGACTTCTTCCATATCTTTTGGCCTTAGAACAGCACCATCATTATCCAGGAACTTAAAACCATTCCAATATGGTTCATTATGAGAAGCAGTTATTATTATTCCTCCATCAGCTTTAAAGTGCCTTACAGCAAACTCTGTCATTGGAGTTGTTGCAATACCAATATCAATAATATCGCAGTCTAGAGCTTCAAAAACAGCATTTTTTATTATATCCCTGGAAGGCCTTGTGTCTGTACCAATTACAATTTTTAATTTTTTTTCATTGCTATTTTTAATTTTATCATTTTTTTTATTATATTTATTTTTTAACAATGAAAGGTAAGAATAAGCGTATTTGGATGCTACTTTTTCACTTAAACCATCATCATAAATTCCCCTGATACCTGAAAAAGATTCTACTAATGGCATATAGATAGAGTAATTCTTAGGGTATTTAAGGTTTTTTGTGTGAACTAATCAAAGATATTTTATTCTGGTTTTTCAGCGGAAGGGGATAATAGAACTGACAAAACTTCTTTAGAGTAAGGGACTCCTTGACTTGCATCGTAAGATAAACCTGCTATCATTCTTTTTTGTTCTTCTTCTGCAGACAAAAAATATAAAGCGGCAAAATAACTAGCAGCCGATTCCGCTAATTGATCTTCGGGAACTTTACCCTTAAGAGCATCAATAACTTCATTGTACGGTGCATTAAGTCTCAATTCTTTTCCATTCTGCTGAGCAACATATCTTGTATGCATTATTTGAATGGCACTAGAAGAATCTTTTAAACTATTATCCATTAATATTGATGCATCAGTTAATGTTATTCTTTGACCAAGTGTTTTCCCCAAAAGCTTAAATCCTTCTTCCGCAAGTTTTGTTACTCTTTCTTGTAAAGTTGTATCTGACATATTGTTATA
Organism: uncultured Methanosarcinales archaeon; assembly: GCA_964611745.1. GTDB lineage: Archaea > Nanobdellota > Nanobdellia > Woesearchaeales > GW2011-AR4 > JACPJP01. The sequence goes on from CAZTBE010000010.1 coordinate 22,453, forward strand.
GAATAATAGTTTAATATTAAAATCTATCCTTTCATCACAGCCAAAGGAACTAACCTAGCAACTAAATTCCCTATCCCCAGCTTATGGCTTGTTCTGACAACTTCATCAATATCTTTGTACATCTGAGGAGCTTCTTCTGCAAGCCCTTTCCATGGGCCTTTTACTTCTATGCCCTTGCTTGCTAAATCCCTAGCAACCTGTTCTCCCCTTATTGTTCTCAATGCATGTGATCTTGAGCCTACTCTTCCTGCGCCATGAGCTGTTGAGCCAAATGAAATTTCTTCAGCTTTTTTTGTTCCTACAAGAACATAAGAAGCAGTTCCCATACTTCCAGGTATTATTACTGGTTGTCCTATGTCCCTATAAACTTCCGGTACTTCAGCACGCCCAGGGCCAAAAGAACGAGTTGCACCTTTTCTATGGACGCAAACTTCCTTTTCTTCTCCATCAACAACATGCTTTTCAAATTTTGCCAGGTTATGGCAGACATCATAAACTTGGCCCATTCCTTCAGAACTTCCAAAAACTTTTTTGAAAACATCTCTTGTCCAGTGCGCTATCATCTGCCTATTAACAAAAGCAAAATTGACAGCAGCACACATTGCATTGTAATATTCTTGGCCTAATTCTGAGTTTATTGGAGCGTTGATTAATTCCCTATCTGGCAAACCTTCAATCCCATATTTATCTTCCATCTTTTTGATGTAATCAGAAGCAACCTGGTGTCCTAGACCTCTGGAGCCGCAATGAATCATCACCATAACCTGGCCTTCATTATCAACACCAAAACTTTTTGCAGTTTCTTTATCAAAAATCTGGTCAACTTTCTGTAGCTCAAGAAAATGATTCCCAGCGCCTAAAGTTCCTAATTGTGGAATTCCTCTTTGCAAAGCTCTTTCAGAAACTGCGTTTATATCAGCTTTCATGTTACCATATTCTTCTGTTTTCTGCAGATCGTCAGCAGTTCCATAACCTTGTTCAACAGCCCATTTTGCGCCTTTGCTTAAGACTTCCATTAAAACATCTTTAGTGACTCTCGTAATTCCTCCTTTGCCGACTCCGGCAGGAACTTCTTTGTAAATTTCCTCTAAAAATTGTTTTCTTTTTGATAATATATCCTCTGCTTTCAGGTCAGTTCTTAATAATCTTACACCGCAATTGATATCATAACCAACTCCTCCTGGAGAAATAATGCCTTCTTCCATATCAAATGCTGCAACCCCTCCTATTGGAAAGCCATAGCCTTGATGGGCATCAGGCATAGCATAAGATGCATTTTGGATTCCTTTCAAACAAGCGACATTTTTTGCTTGTTCAAGAGTTTTATCCTGTTTTATCTTTTCCAGGATTTTTTCAGAAGCATAGATTATAGTAGGCACTCTCATAGAATCTTGCTTATCTATCTGCCATGTAAATTCATTTATTTTTTTTAATTCCATAAGAAAAAAGAATTTTTCCCTATTTAAATAACTTACTTATCAATAGAACCAAATTCTACCAAATAAAACTCTTTTTTATCTTTTATTTCTTTAATTTTAACCTTATTATTACATTCAACAACAAAATCATCAAAATAATCATTTACGCAACAAGTATATCTGAAATGTCCTGAAAATTTTATTATTGATTTATTATCTTTAAAACTGATTAATTCTGCAATTGCTTCTGGTTTTCTGTATTTGTTATAATTATTAATAGCATTAATTACTATTTTGTTATTATTAGAATTTATCATTTTATTTTTGTCTTAGAACTTAAATCACAAATCAACAACAACTTGCACCATAACTTTGCCTTTTTCCTCTTTTATTTCCATCTCATTATAAGTTACTGCTTTTATGCCTCCAGTAGTTTCATATTTGTCAGTGTTATCTCCAACTGCAATAGCTTCTAGCTGGTATGCATTATTTATTTTTTTTATTTTTATATTTTGAATTGAATTTAATAAAAAATTTTGAGTGTCTATTAAAAACAAAAATTCTTCTAAAAAATTGTACAGTAATGCTTTCAAATCTTTGCCTTCTGCTTTAATTTCTTTTTTTATCCCTTCACTTATTTTCTTTGTGTCTGTAATCACTGAAAACATAGCTAAAGCTGCATTGCTAAAGGCTTCTTCCATTGTTTTGCCAAATGCTTGGAATTTGGCATCTGCAGTATGTTCTAAAAATTTGTATTTTACCATAAAGAGGTGTAGAACTTTGATATTTAAAAATGTTTATTTTTATTTAGAATTATGGATTGGATAATGAAATAGTTCGCTGACTAAGTTGAGTAAGATATCCATCGGCTACACTTTTCAGATAAGCAGTATTTTCAGGATTCAATATATCTTTCAAAGGCAGCATGACAGTGTTTCCTAGAAGTTCTATGCTCATAGGAAAAGTTTCATCCCTTCCATATTGCAATAGTACGCCTTCATGCAATGCGTCAAAGGGTTGAATACCCAAGGTCCATGCAACAAGTATGGTGGAGGTAGGTTTATCACCATGATCTTGAAGTATTCTTTGACGTAAAGCCTCATTGAACATCTGCATAAATCCTTCTGAAAATCGATCATGTAAAATCCTTCCTGTTTGTTCAGTTTTTTTGTACCATTCTCGAGCTTCATACATGGATATGTCAGATCGTTGCCTCTTTTCAATATAATTCATTAAACCTCTATTGCTGTTGCCATGTCGGCCTCCTAAAACAACTCTATCCTCCATATCTTCTGTTCTTATTCCATGTGAAGCGTTAGAAGCATCACTAGGATCCCAGAGATGGGCTAAATCTATATATTTAGCATTTTGTACGGCGCTTCCCAGTTCATCAGCCAGTTTTAAATAAGCATTACTAAACTCAGGTCTATTTGCCCAATTGTTTGCTAAATCCAGATATAATCCAAAAATCTTGCTTCTTGTTTCAATTTCTTCTTCATCTCCAGGGAGAAATATTTGTGTAATTGGATCAAGATTATCCCGTCTATAGAGTTGGTTAATATTTCGAACTATCCTACTATCAAATACTTGTCTTAAGGGAACTGAAATCACATAATCGTCTGACATTTCCGAAGTAAAAAGACCATCTCTTATCGCGGCAAGTCCATCATCCTCGCTTATGCCTAGACTGATTTCAGCTAACCGTTTATGTACTCTTTCATCGCCATGTCCTTCAATAATAATCTGTTCTAACTTGCTGTTGATATCAGGCACAAATTTCTGAGCTCTATCAGCAACTTCTTCATAAGTCGGAATATTGGTGTGTCCTTCCCCAAATTGTTCAAGCCATGAACTGTATTGTTCATTAGTGGGAACTCGCTTAAGCCATTCACGTAGTCCTATACGAAGCATCATTCCAAAAGCTTGACCATCATAGTTAGCCTGGCCATCTTGATCTAAATCAAATTGATTCCATGCATGTGTCAAATCGATAAAATCTGGATGCCGAATAGATTCTGATACAAGGTCAGCTAACCTAGAAAACGTCTCAAATGGCTCTCCTGATCTAGACCAATTAATAATATGGGGTGCAATCTCCACTAAGTCCAAATAAGTTGAAAACATTTGGTAACGAAGTTCCATTTCATTCCATGAATCAAGTTCTCCTTGAAAACTATTTATTATTGACATAGTCTTTTCCCTTGTTTTATAGTTCTAAGAAAGTGTTATTCCTATTTAAGACTATAGATTTTATTGATTTATTTTCCATATTGAAATTAAATACCTCAAAATCAACAATAAAATCAATTTTCTCGACGGTAAAATCAAGCGAAACATTTATATATGCTCAACTATTAATCTTATACCGTTAGGGGCCTAAATCTACAACAAAAACATCATTTAAAATGACCAGGATTTAGTCAAAAAACTAAAGCAAAAATGGAAGAAAATAAGGATGAATATGGAGCAAAAGACATACAGGTTCTTACTGGTTTGAGTGCAGTTCGAAAACGCCCAAGCATGTACATAGGAGATACATCCCTAAGAGGCTTACACCACTTGGTTTTTGAGGCTGTAGATAACAGCATAGATGAAGCTCTTGCAGGATTTTGTGATAAGATTGTCGTAATAATACATAAGAATAATTCTGTAACAGTCATAGATAACGGACGCGGAATTCCAGTTGATATACATCCAAAATACAACAAACCAGCAGTTGAAATTGTTATGACCAAGCTGCATGCAGGCGGAAAATTCAATAAAAAAACATACAAGGTTTCCGGAGGATTGCATGGTGTCGGTATTTCTGTGACAAATGCTTTGTCTAAGGAATTAAGCGTAGAGGTAAAAAGGGATGGAAAAGTATACCAGCAAAAATATTCTCAAGGAAATCCGGTAACAGAGCTTAAGGTCATTGGAGAATGCGATGATAGGGGAACAAAAGTAACCTTTTTGCCTGATAATGAGATTTTTTCAGAGACAGAATTTCATTTTGATACACTATCAAGCAGATTAAGGGAGCTTGCTTTCTTAAACAAAGGAATTCATATAACTTTATTCGACGAAAGAACAAACAAAAAGCAGGAATTCCAGTATGACGGAGGAATAATCTCTTTTGTCGAGTTTCTTAATAAAAACAAAAACCCACTGCATAAGGTGATATATTTTGAAAAGGAAAAAAATGGAACCAAGATGGAGATTGCTATACAGTATAATATGGGCTATCAGGAAAATATATTTACTTTTGCCAACAATATAAACACACAAGAAGGAGGTTCACATTTAATAGGCTTTAAAACAGCTTTGACAAGGACAATGAACAATTATGCTGAAAAATTGAAGCTTGATGATGCAAAGCTTTCCAGCGATGATGTAAGGGAAGGCATAACAACAGTAATTTCCGTTCAGTTGCAGGAACCACAATTTGAGGGCCAGACAAAAACAAAGCTTGGAAATTCCGAGGTAAGAGGCATTGTTGAAAGCCTGGTTAATGAAAATCTGGGCATATTTTTAGAAGAAAATCCAGGCATTACAAAATTAATTGTTGGAAAATGTATAAATTCAGCTAAGGCTCGTGAGGCTGCAGCAAAAGCCCGCGATCTTACAAGAAGGAAAGGCGCGTTAAATTCACATTCTTTGCCTGGAAAACTAGCTGATTGCTCAGAAAGAGACCCTGTAAAATGCGAACTTTATATTGTAGAAGGTGACAGTGCAGGTGGTTGTTTTTCAGGTGATACGAAAGTTGCATTAGCTGATGGAAGAAACCTTTCTTTCGTAGAATTAATTAAAGAACATAAAGAAGGAAAAGAACATTTTTGTTACACTATATTAAATGATGGTAAAATAGGTATTCAAAAAATCTTAAATCCAAGAAAAACAAAAAAAAATGCGACAGTAATAAGGATTGTACTAGATAATGGTCAAGAAATAATATGTACTTCTGATCACAGATTCATGCTGAGAGATGGAATTTATAAGTTCGCATCAGAACTTAAAACATATGATTCATTAATGCCTTTGAAACGTCAGCTTTCTCGCATAGGAAAACAAATTACAATTAAGGACTATGAACTTGTTTTTGATCCAAAAGATAATCGTTGGATTTTTACCCATATTTTAGCGGACAATTACAATGTTAGACATGGTATTTATAGTGAGCTTGATGGTCCACATAAACATCATAAGGATTTCAACAAACTCAATAATAATCCAACCAACATTTGTAGGTTTACAAGGGAGGAACATATGGCCCTTCATGCTATGTTTGTGGAAAAAAATTTGATGAGAAAAGATGTTTTAGAGAAACTTAGAAAAATACGACAAACTCCAGAATATAGAGAAAAAATAAGGCGAAAAATGCTGTTAATGCGGGATGAACTAAGCAAACGTTCAAAACTCCAATGGGAAAATAAAGAATACAAAAAATATATGGTTAAAAAATTTTTAGAATTTTATAATTCAAATCCAGATTATAGAAAAGAATCATTAGAACGTTTAAATAAAGCTCAAAAAGAATATTGGTCTTCTGCTGAAAATAGAAAAAGACAATCTTTGCGCGTAAAACAATTCTTTGAAAAAAATCCTGATACAAAAATTTTTTTATCTAAAATGGCAAAGGAACAATGGAAAGATGAAGAACTTAGACAATGGAGAAGCGATAAAACAAAAGAACAATGGACTAAAGAATTCAGAGATGAAAGGAAGAAAGTTTACAACAAAACATACTTTAAACATACAATTGGATTTATGAAAAAACTATTTGACACTGAAGGAAATTTAAATAGTTATGATAAAGTGAGAGTAAAAAAGAGAAATAATAATTTGCTTAAAAAAGAGACACTTCTTAAGAGATTTTTTGCTAATGATGAAACTGCTATGTTGGAAGCAGTTGAAAATTATAATCATAAGATTAAAAAGATGATTAAGTTAGCCCAAAAGATTGATGTTTATGATTTAGAAGTAGGAGGAACCAATAATTTTGCACTTGCATCTGGCATATTTGTTCATAATTCAGCAAAACAAGGCAGGAACAGGAATTTTCAGGCAATTTTGCCATTAAGAGGAAAGATCCTCAATGTAGAAAAAGCAAGGCTGAATAAAATTTTCCAGAATGAAGAGATTATAACAATGGTAACTGCCTTAGGAACTGGAATTTCTGAAGAGTTTGATGTAAATAAATTAAGGTATCATAAGGTAATAATTATGACTGATGCTGATGTGGATGGCGCGCATATAAGGACGTTATTGCTGACGTTCTTTTACAGATATGCAAATCCCTTGATTGCTGCCGGCCATGTTTTTATAGCACAGCCTCCATTATACAAGGTCAATAAGAATAAGAAGACATATTATGTTTATTCTGATGAGGAGCTGGAAAAATTGTTTGGAGAAATTGGCAGGGACAATGCATCTGTACAAAGATATAAAGGCCTGGGTGAGATGAATCCACAGCAGTTATGGGAAACAACAATGGATCCGGAAAACAGGACTTTATTGCAGGTAAGCTTAGAAGATGCAGTTGAAGCAGATAAAATATTTACAATCCTGATGGGAGATCAAGTTGAGCCAAGGCGTGATTTCATACAGCAGCATGCCAAAGAAGTTGCTAATTTGGATGTTTAGTAATTAATACCGCTCTGTAGAAAATAAAGGTAGCATCAAATTGCGAGCCCTTTAAAACATCATTAAGCCTGACGGGGGATGTCCCTTACGGGGTGTCAGGCCTGCAAAAACACATTCAGGCGAGCAGATGCTACCTGAGCGATAGCGAAATTTTCTACAGAGCCAATTAATACAAAATCTTTATAAATCAACCATCTTTTCTTTAGAGCATGGCAAAAGTGAAAATAATGAAAAAGCAGTGGCTCCCTATCCTAGCTCCAAAAATATTCCAGAATGCCGTTTTAGGGGAGACTTTTGTATATGAGCCTGAGCAGATGGTTGGAAAAGGAATTATCAAGAATCTGATGCACCTGACCAATGATGCGAAAAGACAGAATATAAATGTTAAATTTAGGATTGTTAATGTTCAGAATGGAAAGGCCTTTACAGATGTGCTGGGCTACTACATGATCCAATCCTCGGTCAGAAGATTGGTTAGAAGGAATATTGAGAAAATCAGCATGTCCTTCTCATGCAAGACCTCAGATAATAAAGATTTGCAGATTAAGCCCCTTTTGATCACAAGAGCAGCAACAACCGGTTCTGTTGCATCTAAAATAAGGAAGAATACCCAGGATTTTTTAATAAAGTATATAAGAGCTATTAGTTATGATAATTTTATTAATGACTTGGTAAACCACAAACTGCAGAGTTCCTTAAAAAGAGATATGAGCAAGATTTATCCTTTAAGGGTATGCGAGATAAGATCGATGGAAATAATTGATTTGGAGAAAAAGGAACAGGCCAAAAGCAAAGTAAAAGCTGACGAACATATAAAGACTGCAGAAAAAGGTAAAGAAGGAAAGAAGGAAGAACCAAAGAAAGCAGAAGAAAGCAAAGCAACAGAGAAGGAAAAACCAGCAGAAGCTAAAGAGGCCAAGGAAACTGTGAAAAAAGAAGAAAAAACATCAGAAAGCAAAGATGCCTCAGTTAAAGAAGAGAAAACAGAACAAAAAGAATAATTCTTTATCAAAACATATTAAAACGAATACTTTTTTCTTTGTTTTACAGCCCTGTAGTGTAGCGGTCAAGCATCCGAGGTTCTGGGCCTTGGGACCCAGGTTCGAATCCTGGCGGGGCTATTATCATGAATAAATTTTTAAAAGTCTGTATTTTCTGTTTATAATATGGAAGACCAAAGTATGGATGCATCAAAACATTACCACCACTCACCTGATCCTTTTAAAATAGACCCAGGAACAATTATAGATGAAAAAATGCTTTCAGATGGTTCTAAATTGTTGTTGGGTCGTGGTGTTAGTGCACTTGAGTTTATTGGCACTCAAACTTACGACCTTAAAATATATACATCCTATGGTGAGAATCAAGGTGGGGAATCTTATTGGTTTCTCGCAGGACATGGGGGTGCTATGCTTTCTGAAGCAGCGTATAGGATAATTATGGGGGGATTGAATCAGCTGAAGATTTTTGGTGTATTAAAAGTGGACTTGAGGAGCAAGTGAAAACGTTGACAGAGTCTATTGGCTACGAACGAGTCCCATCTGAAGAAATTCTTAAACGTGTGGTGCTTTTTGAACAAGAAAGGAGTCAACAACAATGAAACTAATTGCACAAGGAGCAGAATCTAAATTATTTTTAGATGGAAATAAAGTAATTAAAGACAGATTCAGGAAAACCTATAGAATAAAAGAAATAGATGAAAAGCTGAGAAAAACAAGGACAAAAAGAGAAGCAAAAGTTTTAGATAAATTACAAAAAATTAATTTTCCGGTTCCGGAATTGATCAAAAATAATGAAAAAGATACATTAGAAATAAAATATATTAAAGGAGAATTAATAAAAAATAAATTAAATAAAAATAACTGTGTAAAGCTAAGCAAGGAAATAGGGAATAAAGTTGCAGTATTGCATAACAATGATATAATTCATGGCGACTTAACAACTTCAAATATGATTTTCAACAAAGAAACTTACTTAATTGACTTTGGTTTAAGTTTCTTTTCGAAAAAAATAGAGGATAAAGCAGTTGATCTGCATCTGTTGAAAGAAGCTTTAGAGTCAAAACATTCTGAGATATGGGAAAAAAGTTATAAAGCTGCTTTAGATGGTTATGTAAACAAGGCTGTTGACGGAAAGGATATATTAAAAAGAATCAAGATAGTTGAAAAAAGAGGAAAGTATAAACATAAAAAATGAGTTTTTTAGGAATAGTAATTGTAGGTACAGCTTTTCTTGCTTTGTATTGGATTTTTTGGGGCCAGGGAAAGTATAATGACTTATTTAGACCTAAAAGAAAAACAGAATTAAAAGCAGTTTTATTTGATCTTGATGGTGTTATTATTGATTCTTTTGAAAGACAATATGCTGTTTTTAATGATTTACTGGAAAAATTTAAATTAAAAAAAATAGAGAAACAGGAATTTAAAAAAAAATTATGGGGCAGTTCTCTTGAAGTGAATGCAGGGAATTATTTCAAAGAACAAGATTTGGAAAAGCTGCATGCTAATTATAACAATTTAGTTAAAACTCACAGGGGTAAAAGTAAATTAATAACTGGCGCTAAAAATGTTCTTGAGACTATCAAGAAGAAGAAGATTAAGATTGGCTTGGCTACTAATACAACAAAAGAAAGGGTAACGAATGATCTAAAATTTCATAAAATAAAGCATTATTTTGATGCTGTAGTAACTGCTGATGATGTTGAAAAACCAAAACCATATCCAGATTCAATAATAAAACTGTGCGAACAACTGGAAATAATGCCTGATGAGACCATATTTGTCGGTGACACTAAGAATGACTATAAAGCTGGCAAGAGTGCTGGTTGTTTTGTCGTTGGATTAAATACTGATGGTGATTTGGTTATTGATAAGTTAAGTGATTTGTTGGAATTGGTTTGAAACA
>CAZTBE010000011.1:0-24385 GCA_964611745.1 uncultured Methanosarcinales archaeon
AAGATTGGACGACATAGGAGAAAAAGGCACAGAATTGGTTAGAGAAATAAGGCAAATCTACGATAATTATGGATTTACCTCCCAGATACTTGCAGCAAGCATCCGTTCCACAGAACATGTTAAGGAAGTAGCAATGATGGGAGCGGATATAGCTACAATGCCTTATAAAGTATTCCAAGAGATGTTTAATCACAAATTGACAGATAAAGGAATAAAGCAATTTCTGGATGATTGGGATAAGCTTCAGAAAGAATTGAAGAAAAAATAACTTTTTTTATTTCTTTAAAATAATGAAAGACAAAAGTTTTAATTTGATTTGATTTGTCTTTCAAACTTTAGTAGCAGAGAATTATAAGCAATTATTTTGTCTGCTACTAAAATACCAAAAACTTAAAATAGGCTGGCAATTCCAAAGTAAGTATGGATATAGAAAAAATAATATCTGGATTGCATCCTTTTGAAAGGAAAGTATTGCCTACTTTAAAAGAGACAGGTTCTTTTGAAGAGATAGCAAAGAAAACAGGACTGCAGAAAGTTGAGGTTATGAGAGCACTACAATGGCTGCAGAATAAAAAAATTATAATAATAAACAAAACCCTAAAAGAAACAGTTAGCCTGGATGAAAATGGAATAAAATACAAAAACAATGGGCTTCCAGAAAAAACATTTCTTGGAGAAGTGGCCAAAGGGCCATGTTCTTTAGATGCAATAGAAAAGAGATCCAATCTAAGCAAGCAGGAATTAGGAATAAGCCTTGGGATTTTAAGATCCAAATCTGCAATAGAAATAAGAAAGGAAAAAGGAATTATTGTGTCTATTACAGATATCGGCAGGGATATTCTAAAAAAAAGGTTTCCAGAAGAAGAATTCTTAAAAAAGAATTTTCCAATAAGCACATCAGAACTGAAAAATCTGGACAAATTAGCATTTGAGAATTTAAAGAGCAGAAACAGAATAATAAAACTAAACATATTGAAAATAATAAATGCTGAACTGACAGAAGTGGGCAAAAAATTAATCTCTAAAAAAATAGATGATACAGGGATCATTGACAGGCTTACACCAGAAGCAATAAAATCAAAAGCATGGAGAAACAAGAAACTGAGAAGCTACGATGTAAAAATTAATGTCCCAAATATTTCTGGTGGGAGAACTCACTTTGTTAACCAGGCAATCCAATACATAAAAAGAATATGGCTTGATATGGGCTTTAAGGAAATGACAGGCAGCTTCGTACAGACTTCTTTTTGGGATCTAGATACTTTATTTGTTCCACAAGACCATCCGGCAAGAGACATGCAGGACACTTTTTACATTAAAGACCCAAAACATGGAAAATTGCCAAATGAACTTGCAAAAAGAGTAAAAGCAGCGCATGAAAACGGGTTTACAACAGGAAGCAAGGGCTGGCAGTATAACTGGTCAGACGAAATAGCAAAAGAAAACTTGTTAAGAACCCATACAACAGTTCTTTCAGCGCAAGCAATAGCAAAACTAAAAAAAGAAAATTTGCCAGCAAAGTTTTTTTCTGTAGGCAAGGTTTTCCGTAATGAAACTTTATCCTGGAAATCATTGTTTGAATTCATACAGGTAGAAGGCATTGTTGTTGATCCTAATGCCAACTTCATGCATCTTAAAGGTTACTTAAAGGAATTTTTTGCAAAGATGGGATTTCCTGATGTTAGGATAAGGCCCGGATCGTTCCCGTATACCTCTCCCAGCGCCGAAGTAGATGTTTGGCATCCAGTAAGAAAAAGATGGGTGGAATTGGGAGGCAGTGGAATTTTTAGGCCTGAAGTGGTAGTACCTTTACTTGGGCAGGATATACCTGTATTGGCCTGGGGATTGGGTTTAGAGCGCACTATAATGGAATATTACAACATTAAGGATGTAAGAGACATCTACAAGAATGATTTAAAACAATTAAGAGAATCAAAAATCTGGCTAAAATAGCGTAAAAGTTTTCTTTTTCATTGTTTTTGTTATTTTTCATTAAACAAGTGTTCAATACTTTAATTATTATTTTCTATATTGTAAATAAGCACTGGACATTTGGCCGTGAGGTATTTAAATAAGAAAATCATTTACATCATTTCACAGGATCAATAAATATGAAAAACAACAAATTTTTCAAAAAAACTTTAGAAGAAGGAAGATTTAATCTTTTTGATTTAATATCAATAGAAAATTCTCCAAATTCTTGGTTATGGTGTTCATCTAATTCGCAAATATTAAAAGAATCTTATCTTAAGGCTTTAGAAAAAGAAAGCCAAGAAAAAATATCTCTAAAGCTATCCAAAGAATTAAATTGCGGTAAAAGTACTATAGGAAAGCATTTAATAAGGTTGAAAAACTCAACAAAAGAGTCCAGTTTACCTCTTATTTTAATTGAAAAAATATGCAACCATCTAGAACCTAAAATAAAAAATAAAATAAACAAATCTATAAACATCTTATATTTTACAAATAATTTATCAAAACCAGTAAAAGCAGTTCATTTTCTAACAGAAGAATTATCAGAAATAATTGGAGCTTTTGTAGCAGATGGATACTTCCACAAGTACGACCATGATTATTACATAAAAATAACAGAGGGAAATGAAGATTCTTTAATTTTATTGTCTAATAAGTTTAAGAGAATATTCGGATTTACTCCAAGATTCACTTTTTTTAAAGAAGACAACGCTTGGACAATATGGATTAAAAACAAAGTCATTTGTAGATATTTTGAAAATATTTTCAGCTTCAAACCAGGTAAGAAAGCCGCTAATGTAAAAATGCCCCAGATAATTAAGAATTCCAACTTTGATATTCAAAGAGCATTTGTTAGAGGAATTTTTACATTTGATGGTTGCATAAAAACAACAGGAAATATTGCATTTTGTACAAGAAGTAAAACCTTAATGAATGATATAGAGTATGTTTTGAGAAAAGACAGCATACCCTGCAAGATAACTTACAACAAAAACAAAGATGCATGGAATTTAGAATCAAGTTCTGGAAGAAACCTAAACTTATTACGGAAATGGAAAAATTATTTCTTTAAAAATACTATTAAATACAGAAAAATGCAATTCTTTCTCAATGAATTAAAAATTACATCTCTTTCCGACTTAGAATCATTATTTTCTCAACATTATCATGGAAGAGTAAATTTTGGTAATATATACAATGCTATCAAGCAGATTAAAAAATGTGAAAATAGAGACATAATAAAATATCTTAATAAAATGAAAATATATGTTGCAAAAACCACCCTTTATAAATATCTTTATCTTCTATCACAATCAGGATTGATATCAAAAGAAAACTATCAAGTGAGAACCAACAAAAACGCATTTTACAGGACAATTTATTCGATACAAAAGAGTAATATTTAAAAAACAAATTTAATATCTAGCATTTATTAAATAAAAATGCCAAAAATATTACAATTGAGAATAAATTTAGAGGAAATAAAACCAGAAATATGGAGACGATTTTTAATCCAGGATGATATTAGTTTTGAAAAATTACACAATATTGTCCAAGAAGTAATGGGTTGGGAGAATTATCATCTATATGAATTCCATATTGGAGATGTTACTATAACTCCTGAAGAAGAAGGGTATAATGTTGCTGAAAGCAGTTTACACAAGCTTACAGAATCTCCTGAATTTGCGAAAATGTTAGAGCAACAAGATATGAGCAAAGGACATGCTTCCTTAGATATTAACAAAGTCAATAAAATACTTAGTAATATAAATAAAAATAAGCCTGAGAATAATTTTAATATAAATACCACTATAAGTAAATTAATAAAGTCTGAAAATCAAAAATTTCAATATCGGTATGATTTTGGAGATAACTGGGAACATTCCATTATTGTTGAAAAAATATCAAAAAAAGAAGAAGCAAAATCTCATTCCACCTGTTTATATGGTAAAAGAGCATGCCCTCCTGAAGATTGCGGAAGCGTTTGGGGGTTATAATGAACTAATTGAAATAAGAAAGAATAAAAATCATCCACAATATAAAGAAAGAATAGAAGAATGGCTGGGAGAAGATTATGATCCAGAATATTTTGATATTGATAAAGTGAATAAAAGAATTAAAAATATTAGGAGATTAAGATGAAAGAGGGAGCACAAGATGGAACAGAAGAAAATGAACTTTGGGAAGAAGGTTATTTTGCTGAAACTTTAGGTCCTCAAGATATTAAGGAAAAGATGAGAACTTTCCATATGAAACATGACGAAGAAATGAATTTTAACTGTAAAAAATGCGATAAGAAAAATCTCATCACACAACAAAGACTGGCATGATGGAATGTGTGACAATTGCTTTAATAAGGAATACCATTAAGATATTTGTGTGACCCACTTTAATTTAAGAGATAAAATGCCTACAATAAACATTAACAAGCATGTTTTTGAAAAAATAGTTGGAAAGAAACTACCAATAGAGAAGCTAAAAGACAGAATTTCCATGCTAGGAACAGACTTAGAGGAAGTAAATGAAAAAGAGATTATTGTAGAAATATTTCCTAACAGACCTGATTTGCTATCTGTCCAGGGATTCGCCAGAGCTTTTAGTTCTTTTATTGGCATAAAAACAGGTTTAAGGCAATATGAGGTTGAAAAATCAAACGAAAAAATGATAGTTGATAAGTCAGTTGCAGATGTAAGGCCGTATACCGCTTGCGCTATAGTAAAAAACATGCATTTTGATGATGAAAAAATCAAGGAAGTCATAGATATACAGGAAAAACTGCATATAACTTACGGAAGAAACAGGAAAAAGGTTGCAATCGGAATTTATCCATTTGAAAAAATAAAAACTCCGATAAAGTTTATGGCGCAAGAACCAGAAAAAATTATTTTCCAGCCATTGGAATTCCCAAGAAAATTAAACGCTTTGCAAATATTAAAACAGCATCCAGCTGGCAAAGATTATGGATATTTATTGGAAGGGAAGAAAAAATTTCCAGTCTTTAGAGATGCAAATAACGAAGTTCTTTCAGTACCGCCAATAATAAACTCTCATAAGACCGGAAAAATAAATGAACGTACTAAAGATGTTTTTATAGAATGCTCTGGCTTTGATTTTAACATAATGAAGAAATGCCTCAACATGATTGTAACAGCCTTACATGAAATGCATGGTAAAGTATGCTCTATGGAGTTAATTTATGGAAATAAAAAATTCATCACCCCTGATTTAACACCAGAAGAAATGAAAGTGGATATTGATTATATCAATAAATTATTGGGCTTAAATTTAAAAGAAAACGAAATCAAAAAATTATTTGAAAGGATGGGTTACAGCTATAGAAATAAAAAAGTCCTTATTCCAGCTTATAGAGCAGACATAATACACCAAGCAGATTTGGCAGAAGACATTGCAATAGCCTATGGTTATGAAAATTTTAAAGCATCGATCCCGCATGTAGCAACAATTGCGCAAGAGGATAAATTTGAGATATTCAAAAACAAAATTTCTAATTTACTTGTGGGTTTAGACTTAATAGAAACCAGTACTTACAACCTCACCAATAAAGAACTACAATGTAAAAGAATGAATACAAATGCCCCATTAATAGAACTAGCCAACTCAATATCCTCTGATTATAATGTCTTAAGATCATGGGTTTTGCCTTCTTTGATGGAAATCCTAAGCAACAACAAGCATCATGAATACCCTCAAAAAATCTTTACAATAGGAGCAATTTTCAAAAAAAACGAAAACTTCGATACAAACATAGAAGAAAACGAAAGGCTTGCAGTAGCTATTGCCTCTGAAAAAACAGATTATACAGAAATAAGGCAGATCATGGATTATTTATTTAGAAGTTTAGGATTAAAATATGAAATAACTGAAATAGAGCATAATTCTTTTATTGAAGGCAGAGTTGGCAGAGTTATTGTAAACGGAAAAAAGATAGCTTATATTGGAGAGATAAATCCATTAGTTATAACAAACTGGGAATTAGAAATGCCAGTAACAGCATTTGAGTTGAATTTAACAGAGTTGTATGGAATTATGAAAAAATAATTATTTCTTAGGTTCTTTCTTCTTTATTGATTTTTCCCCCTGTTTTTCCTTTTTATTTCTTTCTTTTTTAGTATCTTTCTTCTCTTCCACCAAACCAGCTTTTTCTTCCAAAGTAGATTCTTTTTTCTCCTCTTTTGGTTCTTCTGCTTCTTTTTTCTTCAGCTTAAACATATCCCTTAATTTTTTCTTTTCTTCTTTCTGCTCTCTTAATTGCTCAGGAGTTTTTCTCTTTTTTCTTGGTTTATCTGTTTTTGGCTTTGTTTTTGTTTCCCTGGCCTTTAAATCCAATTTCTCAAATTCTTTTTTTACCTCATCATGAGAAGCATTTTTTTTTATTTTAATTACATCTTTTAATGGCTCTAAATGCAGAATATTACATTTTCTTCTTCTTGTCTCTCCATCAATTAAAACGAATTTATCATCTAGAATATCAACAATAATGCACTTTAAGCCAGCATCTCTGCCAGCTGTTTTTACGCATAATCTTCCAATCTCAATCATTTTTTACTCCAATCTCAACATTAAGGTATGTCACCATATCCTCTTGAGATTATTTTGTCATTATCTTATTTTTAATTATTATTTTTTTTATTGAGTTTTAATTTTTTATTGTACTCTTACCTTTTCCACGATTAAAGACCTCACACATTTACTGCACAAATTACCTCCATAAGGTCTTTCTGACCTTTTCTTTGTCTTTGGTAACTTATGCATCTTTAAATTTCTTTCTCTAGGAACACCCTTAAGTAAAGAACCGCAGCTACCGCACTTTGCCCTCTTTGGTTTCCTCTCTTTATAATGCAAAACTGTTCTTCCACCAGGCACTTTTACCTGCAATCTTCTCAAACTTCTTGATCTCTTATATGGTTCTGGCATCTTTCATGGGAAATGAAAAGCGTTTATAAAGCTTATCATTATAGCAAATGACACAATTTTTTGGAATGAATATCCATTTGCTTATTAGGGATGAGAAGGAGTAATAAAAAAATTTCCCATCCAGGAGTATAGAAATCTTTAAATACATTTAATGACCTAATAAATTCCGACACTATGAGAAAATCTAATAATGTTTTTAATAAAAGAGGTGTAAGCCCATTAATAGCAACGGTTTTGCTAATTTCTTTTGCCGTTGCTTTGGGCTCTGTAGTGCTGAACTGGGGAAGAAATATTGATATATCCTCACCAGGAAACATATGCACAGGAGTCAATATAAAAATACGAAACATAGATGATAACCAAGTATGCTATTCTATGCAGGGGAATAATGCTCATATCAATTTCATTATTGATAATATTGGGAATAAAGATGTAGATGGATTAGGGATATGGATCACTGGGGAAAACGAAAGAAAGCTGTCAGATTTTGATGATTTCTCTATAAAAAAAGGAGAGCTTTTAGATATTAAAGATAACTCAGTAGAATACGATTCTGGCACATATGGAGCCATACAGCATATACAATTGATTCCAAAAGTAAAAATTGATGGATCCTTAGAGTTATGCCTAAAAAATTCTATAAAAGCAGACAAGATAGGAATTTGCTAATAGACCTTAATTATCTTCCTTATAAGAATACTGAAAAGTATTGAAAACATTATGTAAGTTCCTAACCAACCAACTTTCCATCCAAATAGATTAAGAAGTTTTTTTGGTTTATTGTCAATTTCAATGGATCTTATAACATCCCCTTTTATCATTTTTATAGGTTCTTTATACTTATTCTCTTCTGTAATTAAAACTTCTTTATTGTATTTTTTTCCATCAAAGAGGTATTCAAGAAGATATTCCCCTTCATCAGCATTTAAAATCCATTTAATAGTACTATCTTTGATCTCTTTTTTTGAATCTCCATTAATTGTAATCCCCTTAGGGACGCTTAGTTCTATTGTCCCACCAGCATTTTCTTCAAAGACAACTGTTGTTGTAAAGTCCTGGCCAGGGAGTATGGGGTCATAAGCGAAATTTACATTCATCCAGCCAAAAATTAATATTATTGGGAGGATTGAATATAATGTGCTCTTCATAGAAAGCATCATATATTTCATATTCGTCTGCATGGTCTTTTTCTGGACTTGCATAGCCTTTTCAGGTTCTTTTTTTAATTCCTTGATTTCCTTCTGAAATTCTTTCATCTCCCCTTTTAGCTGTTTCATCAAGTTTTGGTCTGTTGTGTACTTGTAAACTACAGTTATAATTAATGAAATCAAAAAAGAAAGCAGGATCACAGCTACAAGAGTAGGCAAATTAAGCAAAGGATTGAATATCGGATTTAAAAGATTGTCAAAAACCATCATCCACCACCCATAAATCTTCTCATCATTGGATTCATGCCGCATCCATCTTTTAACAAAAGCTGGACCAAAACATCAAGGATTTTCGCTTCGCTCAAATAAAAATTCATCTCAACCTCCACCCATAAATCTTCTCATCATTGGATTCATGTCCATCATATGTTGTTTGGAAATTTCTTCATAAAGCTTATATACAATCATAACCGCTAATAAAATACCAGTACCGCTGCTTAAAGTTCCAGTGATATCTGCAAAACCAGCTAAAAAGCCAACAGATAATCCCCCCATTATGGTTAGGGGCCATATGTATCTACTAAGCAATCTTTCAAGCACTCTTTCATCTCTCCTAAACCCAGGAATCTGCAATCCTGATGACATCATTTGTTTTGCCTGGCTTCTAGCATCCATTCCAGCTGTTTGCACCCAGAACATGCTGAATATCATAGCACCAACCATAAGAAATAATACATAAAAAAGAGCCTGTAGATATGGCGTGGCACCAACAAAAATAGTATTTTGTTGGATAATTGTCCTCACCAAATTGATAGGCTGCACCCAAAAAACAAATCCGCTGCTTGGTTGTCCCAAGCTGTTGAAAGTTCCCAATAATGAAATACCCTTATTATCAAGAAAGCTGCCCAAAAGCTGAAAATTTGCAATCAGCGCAGAAACCAATATAACGGGTATAACGCTCGTATAAAAAAAAGATAAAGGCCACCTAACACCATGCCCCCTAACCATGCCAAACGATAAAGGTATCTCTACTTTCATTGCCTGTGCATAGACTACCATTACAAAAACTATACCTGTGAAAAATAACATAGCAAAATTAATAAACGCAGTCTGTGGCTGTCCTGCAGCTAAACTTTGGAACAATGCCGGGACAGCTCCAGAAGAGTAAACAAATCCTTCAACAAGCTGTGCACCAGGACCAGGAAGCCAGTTAAATGCCTGCACAAGAATACCTTTGCTGACTCCTGCAGCTATGAACAAACCTATTCCAGACCCAAAGCCCCATTTACTCACAACTTCATCCATAAACAATATCATAATTCCACCTAAAAAAAGCTGGAAAATAAGGATTAACTGGAGTTGTACATAAATCGGAGTTCCAATGAATGCAGTGCTTGGTGATAATCCCCCCATCAAAACAAAAATAGCTGATTCAAACGTTATGAAAAATATAGCCATTAATTTCTGCAGCCCCTGGAATTTCTTTTTTCCCTCTGGTTTTGTAAGATCAAGTTTTAAGATTCCAGAGCCATTAAGCAATTGTAAGACAATCGATGCAGTGACTATTGGCCCAATACCTAAACTGATAATAGAACCAAATTCTGCGCCCAAAATAACAGAAAAAAATTGAAATCTCTCCAATTGATTTTGTCCCAATCCAAACAAAGGCATCACGCCAAGAATAAAAAATATAATTAAAACAACTAAAGTCCATTTCAATTTCTCTTTAAATGCCAGAAATTTCTGAGATGGACCCTCAACTTCCGGCAAATTGTTTAAAATTGCGTTCCAAATAGACATTTTAGTAAATTTCAGATATTATAAAAATTTCACCCTAAAATAACCTCTCCGCCATTACTTCTTATCTTTTCAATTGCTTTCTTGGAAGCGTAAGAGACTTTTATTTTATATTTGTTCGTTGCTTTTCCAGTACTTAACAATTTATTAAAACCCAGCTTTTTTAAATCAACAGAAAAAAAACCATTTTCCTTTCCAACAGCACCTTGCGGCAGCGTTAATAAATTTTCTTCCAGGTAATTTATATTTATTGCATTGATTTTCTTTGTGTTCTTGCTAACAAATCCATATTTTCCAAAATATTTATTTTTCCATAAAGAAGGCTTCTTGCTGTCAGATCTCTTGCCGCTGCCGGCCATCCCTTTACCTCCCCTGTTGCCGGCCCCTCTGCGCTTTTTTTTGGAGCCGCCGCCATGTGTCATGCTGCCCCTGTACCTAGAAACTTTCTTTCTTTTGTTTATTGTCACTTAAATCATCCTCATAATCAAATCTTTAATCTTATCTCCCCTATAGCCCAAAGCTCCGCCATTATTAAACGAAACCTTTATCCCTTTTCTTCCATAACCCTTTTTAGGGCTGTTCAACCTAAATTTTTTTTTAATTTTTTTATCCATAGCACCCATAAACTTACTGTATTTTATTTTTCCATTCTTATCAGAAACACTTCCATTATACTCTTCCCCTCTTCTCTCTACCAAAGCATTGAATATCTTTTCATCTATATCCCCCCAAGTAACATAATCTTTGATTTTTTTAACCATCCCAAGATAACCAGAAGTTTTTGGAACCACAACACAATAATTTTTTTTATATAACCTTAACTGGTTAAGGGTCCTATCAATATCTCTACCTACTCCAGTAGTTCCTCTAATCCTTACAACAGCCAGCTTCTCTTTATTTGTTTCTTCATCCATTTTATTGCACACTTACAGGACCTTCTACAACACCCAAATTCTCATCATTTGCTTGCTGTAATTTAATCTCCATAAGCTTTTTAAGAGCGTCAAAACAAGCATAAATCAAATTTGTTTTTGTTCTTGTTTGTCCAGATGTGTGGCTCCACACATCCGTTATACCAGCAATCTTAAGAATTTTGCCGCATTCTCCTTCAATACACAATCCAGTACCCCTAGGAGCAGGTATAAGTTTTATTTTTACAGAGCCATATTTCCCTTCGACAGCAAATGGCACACTATGAGGTTGCTTGCAGCCGCATTGCCAACTTCCACAACCCCTCAAAACTTGTATAATGTTCTGCTTTGCATTCCTAGTAGCTTTTTCTCTAGCCGGAACAGTCTCTTTACTCTTCCCATACCCGATACCAACATAACCATCGCTATTTCCAACTATAGCAAAAGTCCCAAATTTAGGCTTATTACCTTCCCGGGTTTTCTTTTGTGTTTGCCTAAAAACTCTTCTTTGACCGCCGCCAAATTTTCCTTTTGATTGTCCTACAAGCAGAAGGTCAGTAGTCAGGTTAGGCATCAATATATCTACAATCTCATGTTCCAAAATTTTAAGCTTGTTATCTAATATATAATCTATATCGTCAATTTTCCCAGTTTTTACTTTCATGCCAAGTGATGTTTTTGGTTTCCAGCTTTCTTTATCAAAAGTGCCTCTTACTGCCCTAGTACGGTCTCCCTTTGGTTTTTTTCCTCCATCCACATTAGATTTACCCTCAGTCATGATTGTTTACCTCTGTATTTTTATCAATCTTATTTTTTACCTCTTCAAATTTTTTGACAATATCAGAAGGATTGTTATTATTCTTCAGATGAGAACCAAACTGTCTCTTAAGGGATATTCCGTTTTTTCTTAATAATGTTCCATAGTCCATTATGTGTTTTCCCATAATCCTTTCTTTGCTTGGCAAGATTCCCTTGCTATGCGGGACTGCCAATCCGGCATCTAAAGCGCCGGCTAACACAGCATAAATTCTAGAACCGCTAACAGATTTATTAAGCCCCAAGTCAAAAACAACATCACCGAATTTTCCACTCGCACGCTTTCCAACCAGAAATCCCACTAAATAAGCTGCAGGTAAATTTCCAGTGTCATAAACCCAACCGAATTTTTTTAAATTTGAGGAGTGGGAAGCTACTTTAATCACATCACCTTTTTTGTCATACTCCACTATAGCAGCCTGTATATTTTTTAACGATTTTCTAACAACCAGTCTAGGCTTATTAGACGCCAATATACTTAATCTTTTTCTATAATTTGTTGCCCCTTCCTTTTTCCTCCTATATTGTACAGTGTAGATGTCACTATTTTTCATTTGTTAAAATCCTCCGCAGATTTTTCATTTTCCAATTCCGTGCTCCCCCATAAATATCTTGATATGCCTTTTACTTCTGAAAAAACCGCCCTTACTTTTCATATAAAGCGGCCTGTAAGAGGATTTGTCAATAACTCCTTTGTCCCGCAAATTCTGCAAAAACTCTCTTTGTATCCTAATCCGATTAATCCATGCCTTTTTTTTACTTAACCTCGCATGCTTGCTACCTTTTATGGACCCAGCCCCACTTCTCCTTCCCTTACTTTTTTGTTCTTTTCTTTTTCTTATTCTGTACCTTGAAATCCCTACAATTTTCTTGCACTTAATGGCCTTATCTTTTATTAAGGATTTTATATCTGCCTTTGTTATAGCTTCTTTTATCTCGTCTAATCTGTTTGAATCTAACCAAATATCATTCTTTGAAGATTTTAAAATTTGTGCAGCAAGCCTTTTTTGTATTTCTAATTGCATTTTATTTTTCCTTCTTGATTAAAGTTTTATCTTTTTCCTTCTTTTCAATGTCTTTTTCCTGCTCATTACTTACTTTTTCTGCCACATTTTCTTTTTTATTTTCTTTATCAATCCCCTTTTCGTCTTTCTTAGTTTCTTTCAACTTCGCTTTTTCCTCTTCCTTAATTTTCTTTCTTAAGTTAATCTTATCTTCCACATTTTTTATATATTCATCTGGGCCCTTGATATTCAAGACATTTAAACCCAGCTCTTTAGCTTTTTTTAAAATAATAATCTTTTTTTTATTGCCCAAAGCGGATGAAATGATAAGGCCGCTTTTTTTATTATCTAACCCCCTTAAGTCATTAATTGATCTGATGATGCATTCTTGCAGTCCGTTTTTATGAAGATGCTTCACTTTTTTTGGGCTTCTGTAGCCTTGCGAGATAGGTTTAGCTCGTCCTCTATGCTTTAATCTCAACTTTGAATGCAGGCCCTTAGGCTTTCTCCATGTTCTGCTTAATCTTTTCTTTTTATGGGTATCCTGCCTAATAAAATTTGGTTTTTTATTCTTAATCTGTTTTCTGAGTTCTAACAGTTCTTTTATTGTAGTCATTTCACTATTTTACTCCTTACCATTTTTTGAAACAATCCAAATACCATCTTGAAAAATTCTTGAGTCATATCCGGTCCTTCTTGTAAGCAGCTCTATATCAGCACTTACCTGTCCTGCGGTCTCTTTGTTAGGGCTTTCTACGACAATAAGGTCTCCTTCAACCTTAACCATTGCTCCAGGTTTCAATTTAAGTGTTCTTGGAACTTTTTCTCCAAGAAAATTTTTTACAATAAGTTCACTATTATTTACAGAGACATTCATTGGAAAATGCCCGGAACATACCTTCAGGGTATATTTATGCCCCCCTAAACCCCCATTTATCATTTCTCTTATGTGTGCGGCATACGATTTTATAAGTTTCTTGTTTACTTTATTGAATTTCAAAGCTTTTAATATCACAACACCCTCTTTATATTCTATCATAATATTCTTATCTGAGAAATCTCTTTTTACTTCCCCCTTAAGTCCCTTCAAAGTTAATACCTTCAGGTCTAATTGCGCACTTACTTTATCGGGCAATTCAATTTCAATAATTAACCCTTTGTTTTTACTTTTTTTGTTTTCCATTTGTTAAAATTTCCTCAAATTTTTACATTGAAAATCCCAACTAAATTTGATAACCACAGTAGTGGTACCGGAAACTATGTTTCCAAGTATATTTGGGATTTTCATTTTTAATAGCAGTAAGCTAGAAGTTTTCCTCCAATATTCTTCTTCTTTGCTTCGTTATGTGTTACAATACCTGAAGGGGTTGATACAATTAATATGCCCATCCCCCTTGCCAAAAGGTACTGTTCTTCAAATTTTTCAAATTCATCCTTTTTTACAATGTATCTCGGTTTTGTTACGCCACATTTGTTTATGTTTCCTAAGAGATTTAATTTAATCATGTCTCCTCTTCCATCTTTTTTTTCTTCAAAATCCCCAACATAATTATTGGTCTTCATGACAGAAAGTACCTTCTTTACTATTTTTGAAGATGGACGGACTGTACTTTCATTTTTTCCTGCTTTCTCATCTATCAAGATTGCCGATAATGCGTTAGCTAATGGATCATTTAGTGACATTTTAACCTCAAGTGTATTTTTTAAATCCCAGATTTGTTGCTGTTTCCCTAAAACATTGTCTGCACACATTCAATCCATAACTGCTTATAGTGCCTCTGATTCTCCCGCACCTGTTGCACCTTTTAGTGGCTCTTCCACAACTCCTTTTTTTCGGCGCATTGTGCTTAAGGAATTTCTTAAACTTTACAGGTTTATCTTTGAGTTGCTTGAATTCCTTTCTATAGTTGCTGTATGTCATTTTACTCGCCCACCTTCAGATTAAATGATTTCTTCATAAAATCAATAGATTCTTCTTTATTTATTCTGTGTTTTTTAGGAATGGTTCTTCTTTTCAAGGCCCTATGCCTTATCCTAAATCCATTTCTTTTAAGAGTGATACAAACCTGCAAACCCATGATACCTATATCTGGATCATATTTTACCCCAGGGATATCAATATACTCCCTTATACCAAAGGATATGTTCCCCTCATCATCTAAATTGCTTGCTTGAAGCTCATTCTCTTTTGCCTCTAATAGCCTTTTCAACAAATCAAAAACTTTACCTTTCCGTAAAGTTAGCTTGCATCCTATAGGTAAACCAGGTCTTAGGCCCCATTCCTGTATCCTCTTTTTTGTAAAAGTCTTGATTGGGTTATAACCAGTTATATGATTTATTAACTTTATTCCCTTCTCTAATTTAGTCTGGTCTTTCCCGGCACCAATGTTTAAGGTTACCTTTTCTATGCTTATTTGCTTCATCGAATTCATCTTAGCTATTTATAAAGTTTAAATCTTTAAAATAGGAAATTGAACAGTTCCTAGTTTGTTAAAGTAATTAGTGGCTTATCTTTGCCTATTGGAAATGCGTCCTCCTTTAGCGTTTCAACAATGTCTCCAGATTCTGTCTTGTACAAAATCCTATTATTGATTATATCCTGAACTTTTCCTATTTGGCCAATATGTCTGCCGCCAGTGAGGTATATCAAAACATCCTTGTCCAAGCTTACCTTTTCTTTTACTCCTTTCTTTTTTCCTAACGTAAGCAAAACAGCATCCCCCCTTTTATAGCTATTTTCTTTTACAAGAACATTTTTTCCGTCATATAAATTTAATTGTGTTTTCCCTTTTGCAAGGCTCTTCCCTGTTATCCTGCATAACTTAACTCCTTTTTCTTTCTCATCAATTTTTATGAGATCTATTTTCCCTTTTTTGTCCAAAACAATTCTGAAATGCTCATTTACATTTTTTAAGGACAGGACATCAAATAGACCAACAGGAAATCTATGGTCTTTTCTTCTGATTCCATCAATCTCAACCTCACTTTTTTCTAGTATAAACTTCACTTCTCTGTTGCTGTTTGCATAACCCAAAATATCCCTCATAATGACATTTAGTGGCAAGGAATTATTAGTTTTATGGGTCCCAGGACTAGGCTTAGCAACAAACGATATTCCCTTTCTTTTTATTTTCCAGGTTTTTGGAGCAAAATACCTTTTTAGATGTTTTGACATTTTATCACTTTCCTAAAATTCTATTCCTCATCTTATCATCCATATTGACCTCTGTTATAATTAGATTTGAAGGATGTATAGGATAACGGGTTTTTGTGCCGTCTCTTTTGGCAATTTCGATGCCGGTAACATAAACTTTGATTTTCTTTAGGCTAACTTCTTCTATTTTACCAACTTTATTTTTAAATTGCCCCCTAATTACCTTTACACCATCACCTTTCTTCAGGCCCAAGTTCCTCTTGTTGTATTTTTTATGCAGCTCTTTTGAAAGATGCGCCCTAACAAATCTCTGTTTTATATGAAGTGGAGCATTATATCTATACTTTCTTTGTTTTCTTGGCTGTTTGCTCTTTATCCACGAAACTGAAAATTTTGTCTTCATTTTTTACGTGCCAGTAAAACAGCGTGTAGGGACATCTGCGACGTCTCGAAACTGGACACTTTGAATGTTCAGTCTCGGGATACCGCAGGTATCCCAATACGCTAGTGTGCAGGCATGCACAATTATACAACAATACTTGCTATTTTTGCAATACCCGCCCATCTCTCGCATACCTCTTTGGCTATAGCCCCCTTGAATATAGTCCCTTTTGGGTTGCCCTTATCATCTTTTAAAACAACTGCGCTATTATCTTCAAACTTTATTCTTGTTCCATCTGCTCTTCTGTACTCTTTTTTTTGCCTTACTATGACTGCGTAAAAAACCTGTTTTCTCATATCTGGCCTGCCTCTGCGTACAGAAGCCATAACAAGGTCAGCAACACCCGCTGCAGGAACTCTTCCTTTAGTAGTTTTACGCCCTATAACGGTAAATATCTTGATTACTTTTGCTCCTGAGTTATCACAGGTTTCTATTTGACTCCCAATAGGAATAGCTTTCGTTATCCTGGATTTCAGTGCTTGCATTTTTATTTGGCCACCTCTTCTTCAGCCTCATCAGTTTGTTCATCAATCTTTTTTGCTTCTCTTTTGACTTTAGATTCTTCTTCAGCCTCCATTCTTTCTTTAAATCCTCTTTCTTTGCCTGAAACCTCAATGATAACAAAACTCTTAGTTTTGCTTAGTGGTCTGCACTCCATAATCTTAACAATATTGCCTTCCTGTGCATTGATACATGACGGATTATGTGCCTTTACTCCGCTTTTCCTTTTCTCGTATCTTTCATATTTTCTTAAAAAATTCCTGCGCTCCCACCAAACGCTTGCAGTTTTCTGCATCTTAACAGATATTACCGTTCCTGTAAAGATTCTCCCCCTACATCTTAAACTACCATGGAACGGACAATTATTATCCTTGCATTTTTCCTTGGGCTTTGCTACTTTTATTCCTATATTATTTGCTTCCATTTTAACTTCAATCTATTAACCTTATCTAACCTCGACGGTGTCTGGTGAAAAACCTGCCCTAATCAAAATATCTTTAATTTTGTTTTTATGGTTGCCCTGCAGCTCTATTTTTCCTTCCTTTACTGTGCCACCACAAGCAAGCTGCTCCTTCAATTTCTTTGCAAGATCCTTAATGTCAATCTCTTTTTGATCTATGCCTTCTATTATTGTGGAAAACTTTCTAAATTTCTTCCTTTCAAGGAAGATTTTTATCGTTTGGCTTTCTTTTGCAATTGTCTCACAAACACAAAGCTCTTTCACCAACCCGCACTTGGTACATATTTCACTCATGCTTTTTTATTAACCTCCGATTGTATATTTTTTTCAAATCTTTTTGGCTGTTGATCGTCAATATTCTTGCTAAAGCTTTCTTTATTTTTCTTACTTGCCCTGGGTTCTTAAGAGCAGTTCCTATTGCTACCTGCGCATTTATCTTAACCAACTCCTTTTTCAGCTCAAGCAGTTTCTCATTAAGAGCACTCTTCTCCATAGCCTTTATTTCCTTAGCTTTCATTCTTATCTGCCTTTTTTGTGATTTTTTTACTGGAAGTTTTTTCTTCTACATTCTTTTTTATCTTGGGTTTCTTCTTGATATCTTGTTTTGTTTCTTTTTCTCCGCCATCTTTTTTATCATCTTCACTTTTCTTATCGTCTTCTTTGATTTCCTCAATTTTTTCTTCTTTTTCTTCAATGAGTTCAATCTTATCTGGAAGATCAGTTCCAGGAGGCATTATGCTTACTTTAATACCCACCACACCTGTTTTTAATTTTGCCTGTACATGTGCCTTATCAACACCGACTATGGATATGTTTCCGCATTTCTTAAGATAGCCAGAGTAAAATCTCCATGATTTAGCACGGCTACTTGGTATTTTACCGCTTACTATTATCTCAACACCCAATGCCCCAGCAGACATGACATTTTCCATTACCTTGTGGCCTATCGCTTTAAACCTCTGCGCCCCAAATCTTTCCAGTGAATCAGTAATTCTCTCAGCAACTATATTTGCGTCTAAATTAATATCACCCACTTCACTTATCTCTATTTGGGGGTTCTCAAGTCTAAATCTTTTTTTCAAAGTGTTTGTCAATTCCTTTATATTCTGGCCTTTTCTTCCTACAATAAGCCCGGGTCTTGATGCATAAAGGACAATCTTCTCTCCCAAAGGTGTTTTAACCATCTTAGTATGACTATGACCAACATTTTTCAGGTTCTTATCTATATACTCCTGTATCTGATATTCCTTTATTTTCTGAGCTATAAATTTTCTTTCTATCATTTTGTAACTTCGTTTTTCCCTTTGGCCTTTGTTTGAGTGTCCTTTTCCTGCGTTTTTTTGTCTTGTTTTCCTGCTTCTTTTTGTTCTTTTAGACTCTTCCCTGCGTTTATTTTTCTTTTCTCCGGGTTTTTATCTGCCTTTTCCTGCACCACAACCTCTACATTGGTTCTCTTAGCTTCCCTGCTTCTCTTTCTTCCAAAATGCATAACTTTTGAGGATTTATTTGCATTTATGTGGGTTATAACCAGGTTAGAGGTATTAATCCCTTTAAACTGCGCATTAGCCTCAACATGAGTTATTAGGTTTAAAATCTCCATTGAGGCTCTTTTAGGATATCTTCCTGCCGCCATATTCTTTTTGTGCCCTACATTCATATTAAACCTTTTAAATGGAATTGCTAATTCATGATTAATAACCTTAGTTAAGACATCTTTAGCATAGTTTACATTTTTGTTTCTTATGAAATCACATATCTCTATACTCTGTTTAAATGAAATAGGCAAAGACTTGCCAATAGCTCTGGCCATATTCTCCTTGTTATAATTTTTTGATGAATAGTTATTTTCCATTTTACTTAACTGATAATGCACCGCTTGATTTTGTAGCCCCTATCCCTGGTGCAGAGTGCGCAACTCTTTGCCTTGTCAATACAAACTCACCAAGATAATGCCCTATCATTTCATCAATAACAATCACCGGAATAAATTCTTTGCCGCTATGGACTTTTATTGTCTTTCCCACCATCTCCGGCAGGATTATCATATCTCTGCAATGTGTCTCTATAAGACCATCATTCTGTTTTACATTCTTAAGCAAAATTTTTTGTTGATCATTAAGGCCCCTTTTAAGTGATCTTCTTTGCCTTGCTGGCAATAGTGCAGCCATCTCATTCAAACTTAACTTTTTTAATTCTTCCAGCCCTTTCCCCCTATACATAAATTCTTTTTTTGCCATGTTCAAAAATACTCTTTATTTTTCATTGTGTTTATCTTTTCTTCCCAGTTTGTTTGGGTGCAATTTTTCCAACCTTCCTCCCAGGAGGTGAATTTCTGGAAGCTTGAGTAGGTCCCCCTTTTACTGAAGAACTTGACCCTCCAAATGGATGATCCACAGAATTCATTTAGACTCCTGAGACTATAGGACATAATTTATTCTTTGATTTCATAGCATAATATTTTTTTCCTTCCTTTAAAAACGGTTTTTCTTTTCTTCCACTGCCAGCAATAACACCAATTGTAGCTCTGCATTCCGGCAAAAAATCTCTTCTTTTTGCAGATGGAAGCGCTACCACAATCAAATTTTGCATCTTGGTAATTATTTTTGCAAATCCTCCGGAGGATCTTACAAACTTGCCTCCATCTCCAGGAGAGGACTCTAAATTGTAAATAGCAACCCCCTCAGGTATATTTTTTAATGGCAGCACATTCCCCTTTTTTATATCAATCTTGTTTCCCATCTTTACTTCATCTCCCACTCTAACTCCTTCTGGAGCTTGGATCAGAACCATACTGCCATTGCTATACTCTATTTGTGCAAGAGGCGCACTATGGCCCTGGCAGTGTATAAAATCTATTATCTTTCCAGTTAAAGTTTCTTTCTGAGATTTTGCATATTTACTCTGCCCTTTATATCTGAAGCTAGGAGCCCTGTACCTGGGGCTTCCTTTTCCTCTGGCCTGTTGTATCAGATTTTTCCCCATTTTTCACCTACATTAGCCCCAACTGCGTTGCTATATCAATAGCAGGGCTGTCATTTGAAAATTTTACATACGCCCTTTTTTTCCCATTTTGTATATAGGTCTTTATATTCTCAACTTTGGCTTTATACAAATCCTCTATTGCAGTCTTTATCATCTTCTTATCCGCATCTATCTCTACCACAAAAATCAATTTATTCTGGCTTTCCATAAGCCTTATTGATTTTTCCGTTGACAAAGGATATTTAATAATTTTATAAGGGTCCATTTTTACTTCAAAAATAATTTTTCTTTTTCCAAAGTTTCAATTGCGCTCAAAGTCCATAAAGTCAATCTTCCAGGAACTTCTCCGGGAGCAAGCAATTCCGCATTAAGATTTTTAACATCAACTATCTCCACCCCTGGAATGTTATCTATGGCCTTCGTTACACTGCTTTGTTTTGAAATGACAATTAAAGGGCCTTTTTTCATTCTATATCTCCTTCCCCGGGTTTTGCCTCTTCCAGCCCTAATCTTCTTTTTATCTATTCTTTCAAGTTCTTTTCCAAGACCGAAATTCTTTAAAACATCCCTTACTTCTTTTGTTTTCTTCAAATCTTCAAAATTTTTATCCAAAACAAACGGGTAAATTTCCGGTATTACATGTCCCCTGCTTTTTACCAGCTCACCGATTATAGTAGCAGAAATGCCTATTCTTATCGCTTTTTTTCTTTCCTTTTTGTTGATCTTTTTACTTAAAATCTTTTCAGATTTTGGAGGATGAGCTCTTCTCCCTCCAACAGTATTTGGAGAGACAGCGCCAACCCAGTACATTCTTGTCCCCCTTCTAGACAAAATCTTTCTTGGTGTTCTTGATATGCCAAAACCATACATTCCCCTGTACTTCCTCCTCCTTTTTGAAAGATTTGCAGATGCTCTTTTTCCAGCTTCAAGCATAGCCCCGTACGGTTGCTTCTTATTGCTCCGCAAAACAAGAACAGCTCTTTTTATCAAATCCACTCTTATGCTTTCATTAAATTGTATAGGTAAGGCTACTTCTCCCACCTTCTTCTTTGAAATATCTAAAATATCCAGTTTCATCTTAAACAGACTTTTGAATTAAGTTCATATATTGTATTGTTGGAGCCTCATTAGGTACAATCTTATTGGGACTAATAGCCTCATTTAATCTTATCAATCTTTTTTTTGCACCAATTACAGAACCTTTAACAAGAATACACGTATTTTTTACAACACCATAGTTTTCAAATCCACTCTTTTTGTTTATCTCATTTGCACTACCAATTTTTAAAATCCATTTATTGTGCTCCATTCTCACATGGTACCCCATTTTTCCGGCTTTAGGAACCCTCCACATAATATGCCCCTGGGCAATCCAACCACCAAGACTTCCAACGCTTCTTACACCTTTTTCTGATTTATGGCGCTTCAATGAAATTCCAAATCTCTTTACCGGACCCTGTACCCCTTTTCCTTTAGATACCGCATGTATATCCAGTTGCTGACCCTCCTTAAACACCTCAGAAACATTTATTTCTTTGCCAAGCTTGCTTTTTGCATAATTTAACTGCTCTTCTTTATTACCGCCGATAGCAATTTCAAAAATTTCTGGTTTTTTCTTTCCAATGCCTGTAAGACCGGGCAAGGTATGGACCAACAACCTTATAAAATCAAAATCTGATGGAAAAATTTTATCAGAAGATTCTTTCTTTTGTTTTTTTGATAATACTATTGTTCTTTTAATCTCTTTGTCAAGATTTCCAGCAAGAATCTCAGAAATAAGTTTTAAACCCCAAGTTGTGTTTTTGTAAAATTTTATAGAAAGAGTCTTTAACGGAGGAGTCTCAATGATGGTAACAGGACAAAAAATTTCTGTGCCTTTTGTTGTTGATGTTTTTCTGTTATCGTTAATAATCAGGTGGGTCATGCCAACTTTGTATCCAGCAAATCCCAAAGGCTTTGCTTCTTTAGTTTTAGTCCAAGCCCTAACTCTAGCAAAAACTCTTTTTGACCTTTTCCTTGGCCAATACTGCAAACTTCCGCTTCTCGGTTTTCGTATTTGTGGCATCTTCGTATGTTGCTTAAATCCCCCCATAAACGCCATAGACAAATATAAATAATAAAAAAGATAAATTGTCTATGCAAAAAACCTTTTGTTGATATCCCTTTGTAGAAAACAGTCTCGTAAAACTGTACTGAAAAGGATATCTTTTCAGGCTAATTTTAGTAATTGGGATTGGGTTTGATTTATAAAGGTTTTGGAATTCAAAGAAATTCCAAAGCCCAGGAAAATGAAACATTTTCCACTGGTTTTGGAATTCGAAGATTTCCAAATACCTCGAAAAATTCATTTTTCCACTGGTTACTATTATTTTTATTTTTCCTTCTTAACCTCTTTCCTCACAAAAAACGATTTCCTAATAGAATAACTCACAGGATTTTTTATCTTGCTGCAAAGATTATCCGGCTTACAAACTCCAATATCAACATAATACATATTATTGTTGCAGTTTGATGGCAATATTTTTTTCTTTTGTTGCTTGTGATATCTCAATTGCCCAAGCAGATAATTTTCCCTTAACTGTTCGGTATTCTTTTTATTCCATTCCTTTAAGTATTCTTCAATTTCTTTGTAGCCCCACCCTAAACTTGTTAAGAAATTTATTAAAATAAACAATGACCTTTTTCTTCCATCAGCTAAACCATTACTTATCAATTTTATGCATGGCGGAAAGAATTTCTCAGGCATTGCATCTTTAATCTCATAATCTTTTCTCCTCTCAACATCAATATCTTCTTCCACTTTAGAACTAAAATCAAAAGCCTGCACAATTAATTTTTTAGCTTCGCCTTTTGTAACTTTTTTCACATCTAAAAACCCAAATTTAGAAATTTTGACGTTTTGCGGCTTTGCATATTCCTTATCAAATTCTAAAACTTTTTTTGGGTCTATTGGCACTGATACCAGCTCAGATTTTTCATGCAATGAATATGGCATTCTATAAAGGTGCCTTGAGGATATTAATATGGTGTCTATGGTCAATATGGAATAAGGGTCAAATTCTCCTTTCTTCACAAGTTCGTTAAATGATTTGCCGGTTTTATTTACTATTATGCTTATATCCTCGTTATTGAGTATTTTTTTAGCCAATTCTTTTTTTATTATTTCACTTAAATAAGCAGCAATTCTTTTTAAGCCATCAGGAAAAAGCAGCCTAACATCCTGGTTATGTACTTTTTCTGGAAAAGCCTTAAATGGAACTCCAATATGAAATCCTTTGTTCCCTGAAAACTTGCACGAAATAGATTTTATTTCACAAAATTCCAGGGCCTTTATCAGCAAGTCAGCAGCAATCTTTGAGTATTCAAAAAAGTCGCAGTCTATATCTAATATCAAATCCCACCCCACCCTTAGTTCATCAATTTCATGCTTCTTCATATTAGGGTTTAATTGCAAGGGATTTCTCCATAATTCCTCAGAACAATGGAAAGAAGTAGCTTTTTGTTTTGCCAGCTCTAGAATATCATTGGGATTATTAAGAACATCAGGCCTGTTGCCAAATTTATCATTATACCTAACAGCAATTTCCTTATTTTCAGCAGCCCTGATTATCTCTTCCTGTATGTCTCTTCTTTTATAATAGCTCAAAGTTATGTTTAATGACAGCATAGGATCTAGGTAGTCTTTTGAGATATTTAATAATTACCATTCCAAAAATTTATATAATCGTATCAATTATCCCAACAAATAAAATGACACTGCTAAAATCACTTGAAAAGCTGAAAACAGGAGATAAAGCTCCGGATTTTGCCCTAAAAGGAATAGATGGAAAAACATACTCGCTTGCAGACTTTAAGGATGCAAAAGCATTGTTGATTATATTTATGTGCAACCATTGCCCTTATGTAAAAGCTAAGCAGGAAACAATAGTAAATTTACAGGCAAAATATAAAGACAAAGGATTAATCATAGTAGGAATTAACTCTAATGAATCAGAAAACTATCCAGAAGACAGCTTTGATGGAATGGTAAATGTAGCAAAAGAAAAAGGTTATAATTTTGTTTACCTTCATGATGAGACACAAGAAGTTGCAAAAGCTTATGGAGCTTCATGCACACCAGACCCTTTCTTGTTTGATGCTGAGCAAAAACTGGTTTATCATGGAAGGCTTAATAATCAGATGGAACCAGACCAGGAACCTACAGAGTTTGATATGGATGAAGCCATACAAGCAGTTCTGGAAGGAAAAAAACCTAAGCATG
>CAZTBE010000012.1:0-22896 GCA_964611745.1 uncultured Methanosarcinales archaeon
TTGATTTTGCACAAAGTGATAGAAGTATTTTGTCAAAGTACAATGTTGTTTATACAACAACAAAATATTTTATAGGAGGAGATGGGACAATCTTGAATAAGGGTGTTGGAGAAGTTGACCAGAATACATGGCACCAGATATTCCAGTCAATGTCTCAATAATACAAAATTTTATATATGATATTCTCTTCCTTTTTCCTTATGGCAATTAAAGATTTAAAAATAAGGGAAGGAAATGTTGAAATAGAAGTTGATATTGTAGATGTTGGAGAAGTAAGAGAGTTTGAGAAGTTTGGCAGGACAGGAAGAGTTGCAACTGCTGTTGCAAAAGATGAAACAGGGGATATTAAGCTTACTTTGTGGAATGAAGATATTGACAAAGTAAAGCCTGGAGACAAAGTAAAGATTTCTAATGGCTATGTTTCTGAATGGCAGGGAGAGCCTCAGCTAACAACTGGGAAGATGGGCAAATTAGAAGTTGTTGGAGAGAGCAAAGAAACCAAAGAAGAAATGACTAAGGGACCTGATGAAGAAAAGGACAAGAAGGTATATCAAGAGTCTGAAGAAAATCTGAAGAAGATTGAGGAAAAACTGGAAGATAAGCCAGATACTGATGTAGAAGAAGTTAAGGATGAATAAAAAAGGGAAAGTAATTTAAATTAATTCTAATTCTAAAAGAGAAGCGACCATTCCTTTGGAATGGCAATTCACTAGGGACCGTAGCTCAGACTGGGAAGGTACATCTTCGTCTAAGGAGAGCACATACTTAAAAAAGTAGCTCTATACGCTGAAGACGTAGTTGTCCTGGGACGTCCAAAGGCTTTTACTTTTGGCGCAGGAATTCAAATCCCAGCGGTCCCATTTTTTATTCCTAATATTTCATTTTAATCAAATTTATTAGCCTTATATTCCAATAAGAATATTTCTAACATGAAATTATTTATATAAGAATAACAATAAAAAGGGGTAAGGCAGCGGAAAAAAAGCTTTCCTAGTCTAAAATTTTGAGGTGATAAAATTCGAAATAATTAAAGAAATATTAAAGAAGA
Source organism: uncultured Methanosarcinales archaeon (assembly GCA_964611745.1). Taxonomy (GTDB): domain Archaea; phylum Nanobdellota; class Nanobdellia; order Woesearchaeales; family GW2011-AR4; genus JACPJP01. Next base: position 1,049 of record CAZTBE010000012.1, read on the forward strand.
AAGGGCTGGTTATTGAATTTATTTAACACTATTAAGCCAAGGCACCTGTTAATATCTGAGAAGCTATCATGTTGAACAGAATCATGACTATAAGGGATATAACGCAATAAAGTATAGTGCTTCTTGTCATATTAATTCCTAGCTGGTATTTCTCATTCAGTTTGTCAGAACCGTTTTCAATCCCATTCACTAATACCGTCAGAATGTATGTTATCTGAACAACATATAAACCAACTATGATTTGAAAATAATATGTAGGTATGCCATCACCAAACAAACCAACCAGGCCTGCCTGCTGGCTGGTCCCGGAAGTGACTTCCTGTAGTTGAGTCCCTAGTTTGCCAAGAATCTGGGTTACCATTGATGTAATCCCAACTACTATTCCTGCTATTGCTGGTGTCAAGAACTTGATTTGGGAATTCATAGAAGAGATTATATCAGCCATCAAATCCCTTAACCGTTCATTAACACTATGGATTTCTTTTATATACCTGGAAACATTTGTCAGAGCTTGCGCTGCTACAGTAGGGCCTTTTTTAGCGGATTGTATCAGGACTTTCATTGAGCTCTCTATTAAATTTGATGGGAAAGTTATTAAGGCACCGTGCACAGGGTCAAATACTGCTTGTTTAATGCTTAATCCCAACCTTCTTATGTTCATACTTACAAGCCTGAAAAAAGAACCTGACACAGTTCCTTCCATTACATTTGCAACTTTGCTAAAAGCTATTTCTGCAGGCAAGCCATCCCCTAATCTATTGCCTAGCTGGAATAAAGCTGACGCAAATTCCATCTCAAGCTTTTTTGCGCGTTCTCTTATCTTCATTACATTTTTTGATCTTAATTTGTAAAAAATTCCTAAACCTAACCCAAAAGCTAATGTTATTGTTAAGCTTAAGACAGATGCGCCAAGGCCAAACGGTCCTATTAGTTCATCGGTTGTAGAGCTTTCCCTGTAGCCTAGTAAACAGAATTTTTTGCCGCATGTACTTGATAAATCTTCTGCGCCAAAGCCTATATCTTTAAAACCAATGCCATTCAAAATAACAGGACTTAATCCTAAAATAAATAGAAGAACTCCTAAGAATATACTAAAGAAAATTGGGTTGATCAAAAGTTCAACTTTTCCGAACTTCATAATTACATTTTTATATTTTTTAAGCTCGGGATTTTCTTCTGAGATGTCTGTTTGTCCGTAGCCTGTAGGCCTTCTTGATAAAATGCTCTTTCCAAGAAAATAAACAGTAACAGGCAGCGCTAAATTGTATATAGCCGCTATATGGTACCATTGAATGCCTTCCATAAAGCTTACCATAAGGGGCAGTATAACAAGGCCTAAAATAGGAAGAATTATCCCCAACATATGCAGCATTGTTATTGGGCTTTGCAGGTTATGTGCGTAATGCAGCATCTTTTCATAGGTCTCACTCAAAATAACATCCAAAGATTTGTCTAAAGAATTTAACCTATGCTCATTATTTCCCTCATATAAAGAGCCCTCAATCAAATGAAATGATTCAATAAACTCAAAATTCCATTTCTTCCATTTTTCATGGTACATATCAAGGCTTTCCTTAACGCTTTCGTACTTCTCTGTTTCAACATTCCAAAGCACTTTTTTTAAATCAATTCTTAATGGCGGAGCAAGATGGTCAGCAGCAAACTCTATTGCATTTTCTAAATTACTTGTATGCCTCATGTAAGTTACAACATAAAATATGCATAAAACCATCTGGTTGCTTGCTTTAAGGCGCCAGCTGTTTGCTATATTTTCCGGCAAGCTTCCTAAAGGCTTTATCAAAGATATTCCTATTATAAAAAAGAAGAAAATAAAAAAAGTCGATTGAAAAATAAAAAAGGAAAATAAGGAACCGAACAAAATTACACAGATTGGGGCTAAAAACGAAAGAGAGATAGTTCCTGAAGGAGTAACTTTCAAATGCGCTATATTAATATTCTCTATAATTCCCTGCTCTTTCTTTTTGTCAGGCTTTAACTTAAGGATTTTCTCACTTAGGTTGCATAGTTTCTCATATAAAGTTAAGTGCCTGGGCATAAGTTCTTCTCTAAACTCCTCGTATTCTTTAGATGTAACTTTTGGATGGTATGAAGATGTACCTAGCTCTTTCTCTATCTGCCTTTTATAGGAGTCCACTAAATCCTTCATTCTTTGCTTCTCGCTTGGCGTATTTGAAGAAATAAATTCCACCTCTTTTTTGAATATTTTTTAAACTATTTTCATATTTATCTTCTTGATGTTTATCTTTAACCATTCATTCCAGTCAAAAAAAATCCTTTTGCTGTCTAAACTGCCAACTTCTTCCTTTATACTGCTTGATATTTTATGGAATTCATCATTTGCTTGTACAACAAAATCCGCTTCAAGCAAATTTAGCATTTTAGCCTTTTTAGCAACCTGCAACAGAGTTTCTTTTATTTTTGTTCTTAACAGGACATTATCCCAGACCGCATCCCAGCTTCCTGCCCACTCTTTGACATTTCCTGCTATGCTCTTTAAAATCTCACTCTCGCCGTTTATTAATTCGTCTGTTGGTTCAAGTTGGTCTGTTGCAGTATCATACTTCATCAAATCTACAAAACCATTTTCCAGCAAAGGATCATTTTCCCATTGTTTTCTTACCTCTGTTATTTGCGTTACTCTGCGCCATCTGCTTAATCCATCAGAACTTTTTATTGGATTTGCAACAACAATAATGTCTGTTGCCTTAAAACTTGTTCTGGGAACTTGTAAATCGTTGACAACCCTGTCAAAAACCCCATAAGGGCTGTCGCCATGGATTGTTCCTGCTACTACATTTGCTAATGCTCCTACTCTCATAGCCTCATATAATGCTAATGCCTCTTTACTCCTGATCTCTCCAACAATCAGAGCAGAATCTCCCATCCTTAATGTTGTCCTAATGCCCTCATCAGCAGGAACTTCTACAGAACCTTTTGTTAAAGCTGCAGCTACTTTCATGGGTTGTATATTATAGCCTAGTTTTCTTAGTGCAGCAGTAGGTAACTCCATAGTATCTTCTATTGTAAGAATCCTGTACTTTCTCATCAATTCTACAAGTAGTGATCCCAATAATGCGGTTTTTCCGGCTGACCTCGTACCTGCTACAAGCAAGGTCCTGCTGCCATCAATCAAAAAGCTTAGTAAACCAGAGGCCAATGGGCTTATCATCCTGTTATTGATAAATAAGGGTAATGTCCATGGTTTGTCTCTGTGTCTACGAAGTGCATAAGCAAGACCAAATGGATTTAATGGCTGACCAATTACTGCTACACGCGCATTTGCTCCTGTAATGCTCAGTTCTGTATCTAAAATAGGGTTTGCTTCATCTAACGGCCTTCCGGAGATAAGCCTTAATTTTGTTGCCCATGATTCGGCTTCTGTTCCGGTTGGGATTATATTTGTCCTACACTCACTAAAATCCTGATGTACAATAAACATTGGAGTTTCTCCAATCTGGTTATTTATTGTTATATCCTGTACTTTTTCATCCTGCAATAAAACCTCAATTAAACCAAATCCTACTGTATACCTTACAAGAATGCGTGTTAACTGCTCAATTTCAGCAGAGATCATATTTATGTTTTTTTGGGTAGCTAATTCATCAATTAAATCCAGCCCCACATTAAAAAAAACCTGCCGCATTCTTTCAGGCTCGACAAATTCACTTCTTTTTGGTTTGTGCTCTGCCATTATCTTTCTTGCATTATCCAGAATTTCATATTTTTCCTCACTCAGTTTAAATTCAGGCGGCATTACATGGTAAAGGTATTGGACTGTATCCTGTAATTCAAATATAGTCACTTCTATATCTTTACCGACAGTATAACTGTCAATCTCTTCAGCATCATGGGGAAAAGTCGCCATGAGTTTTGTGAACATGAAGTCTGGCCTTATGATTGAAGTAAAGAATTTCCTGTAGATTTCCCTGTTGCCAACTTTATACCCTGCAAGATAAGGTTTTGCTAATAAGATTAATTTTGTTCTTTCAAGAAGTTTAATAAGATATTCCAATATTCCAATATACTTCTTAGAACATTTTATGAACGTTTCATCTGACGACTTTTCTGCGCCGATTCTTTCGTCTCTTGCAATCCGTATTAATTCTACATAAGCTCCAATAGGATCAGACCTCAAAAGATTAGACATAATGTTCTGTACAGTAGAGTACCAGTTGTTAATCCAGCGTGTGCATGTTGTATCAGAAAGCAAGGCAGTATAGCCGAAAATATCTTTTCTTCTTGTCAATTGAGAATATAGCCTTGCTATTTCTCTAAGTAAAACTGTCTGCGAATAATTATACTCATAGTTTCTTTTTTGAATAAAGATGATTTTAGTCGCATCTTTGACTTCTATCAGCATATCGCATGCCTTAGACATAACAATTGGGTCCTCCTCTATAGAAGGCACTCTTGGATAGTCTTCCAGATTAACAGAAAGTATTACATCATCTCCTTCCCTTATGACCTCATATGAAAAGGGTTTTTTGTTGTCGAATAATGCCATTTTTAATTATTTTTTATTTCTTTTTTCATTGATTTTAGTTTTATCTTATCATTCACAATTATTTGTTATTTCGTTCTTTTATTTTACACCTAATATCATTTTTCATTGAAAATATTTTTAATAATTAATCATTGTTTTTAATCGAATTATTTTTTTATTGTTTTTGTTTTATTGCGTTTTTGTTCTATTGTGTTTTTCCTCTATTGTTTTTTAACAAATCCAGAGCTATTTCTATCAAATGGGATTTATTTCTATACTTTTTCCTGTCCTGCAGCTCTTTTTCTATCCATTTTATCAGTTCAACATCAATTGTTGCGCTAATTGGTTTCTTCATTTATATGATAAAATATATTTTAGATTATTATCTATATTTTATAATATAATCCAGAATATAGTATTTAAAAGTTGCGGTTTTTGCGAGATTTTCGAATAAATAGTTAGAAATATATATTCTACGCTTTCTTTTAATAGTATAATAGTTTCAGAAGGGTGGTTTGGGAAGAATCAACCAAAAGAGGTGATCTCCCATCAAACCACAAATTAGCTACAGGAAGCGTAGGGACTTGATGTTAAAAAAGTTTTCTAGTCCCAAGATAGTAGAAGTTCTTACTGAGGTAACTATCAGGTCAGGTATTTACCTAAGCTTCAAGAAAGGCAGACCATGCGAAATAAAGAAAGAGAAACTTGTTAGCTTTGTTATTTTTGCACGTTTATGCGATGATGTGTGTGAGCAAATGGAATTAGACTCAGAAGTCTGCCTTGGTAGGTATTACGATCATAGTGCCTTTCAATATCACTATACCAGATTAAGTGAAAATGCTATTCAACGTCTTACCAGCCTCTTTCGAGACAAGATTTATGTGCTGGTAAACGAGATTTACTTACACATATTTGATAGTACTGCGCTAAGTACAACTGTTCCAATTTCAGGTATCTTAAGTCTACCTAGAGGGGCATTTTTAGAATATACTAGGGCACTAACTGCATTAATCCCACCATGAGGCATATTATGATTATACTATATATCTAAACCTTATCCAAAAACAATTTAAACTTCTTGTCTCTTACTTTCTCCTTGCTCTCAAATTTATGTTTTTTGCTTGGATTTAAGTTGGAAATCTTTAGAGTTGATGCACCCACTTTTTCCTTAATTATGCTGTGGAAATTATTTAAGATATTTGTAAGCTCTTCGTCTGTTTTTATGAATAATGATATCCTGTCTGCTTTTTGCAGCCCTGAGTTTTTTCTTAATTCCTGTACACGCCTCATCAGTTCCCTAGTGTAACCCTCTGCTTCAAGCTCTTCATCAACATCTTTGTTCAGGTAAACAAATCCGTTTTTGAAATTTCCCTCTATATACGGTGCCGGAACTTCTCTAGTGACAATTATGTGCTCTTTTACAATGTTTACTTTTTCTTTGCTAAGATTTATTGTAAATTTTCCCTCTTTTTCTATATGCGTTAAAATTGTTTCAGGACTTTCTGATGTAAGCTTTGCTATTATCTGCGGGGCTTTTTTGCCGAAATCCGGGCCTAATCTAGAGTAATCTGCTTTTATTTTTTCTTTTATTCCGGGCAATGATTGCTGCACATCCAGCTCTTTTATGTTAGTATGTTTTTTTATTATGTTTTTTAACCGCTCAACAGCTTTTACTGTTTTTTCATCTTTAGTTACAACAATAACTTCCTGCAGCGGCCATCTTACTCCTAATTGCAGTTTTTCCCTTAAAGCAAGAATTGTCTGCATGACATCACTTATATTGTCCATTTCATTTTCCAATTCTTTATTAATCAGTTTTTCATCATATTTTGGCCACTCAAAATGATGTATACTTTTTTCTTCCAGACTAAATTCCTTTTTTAGATTTTGATAGATTTTCTCTGTTGCAAATGGAGCAATTGGGGCAAACATCTTAAGAACTTCCATAAGCACATTATAAACTGTATATAAAACAACTTTTTTATCGTCACCAGTAGATTTTTCTCTTGTTAATTGGATGTATGTCCTGCTTAATTTTAGGAAAAGATCTTCTGCTATTGAGGGGGTTTCATTTAGCTTGTATTCGTCAAACAATTTTGTAGCTTCCCTTATTGCAGAATTCAATTTTGAAAAGATGTATTTTTCTTCTATTGAAATATTCTCTTTCTTTATTTTCAGTTCTTTAGGATTTAATCCTGAGTTATTTGCAAGATCAATCAGATAATTATGTAAATTCCATAAGACTGTAAGGTTTCTGTATTTAACTTTCATGTCATCAAAATTGTAGTTAAGGTCTAAGCCAGGGTTTGTTCCGCTTATAGTGTAATATCTTAATGTATCTGCGCCGTATTTGTTTACAACTTCTTCTGGCAGGATATAATTTCCTGAGCTCTTTGACATCTTTCTGCCCATAGCATCATTGACAAAACCATGCATATAAACTGCGTTAAAGCTTCTTTTTCCCATTGACAACATAGATGCTACATGTAGAAGGTTAAACCATCCCCTGATCTGGTCTTTGCCTTCTAAAATGAAATCAGCAGGAAAATATTTTTTGAGATTGTCCTGGTTATTTGGGTAATCCAGTGAGTTCCAGGAAGCAGTTCCTGCATCTACCCAAACATCAAGAATATCTGAAACGCGTTTGTATTTTTTGCCGTCTTTTTCTATTATAATATCATCAATCCAAGGTATATGAGGCTCATCTACTTTTTTTCCGGATAGCTGCTCGAGTTCTTTTATAGAGCCAACAACAATGTAATCATCAGGATTATCAACATTTTTCCATATCGGAACTGGAGTTCCCCAATAACGCTGTTTTGAGATTGAATTGTCTCTTAGGTTTTCCAGCCATGAGTTAAATGCATTATAACTTGCTTTAGGAGTCCATTTTATTTTGTTGTTTTCTTTTATCAGGTCATTTTTTATATCTTCAACTTTGAAGAACCATTGTTTTGTTGTCCTGAAGATAACAGGCTTATGGCTTCTTTGGCCATGCGGATACTCATGCTCTATCGATGTTTGAGCGATTAAAGCGCCTTTGTTCTCTAGGTCTTTTGTAAAGCTCTGGTTGTCTTTGATTGCATGCCTTCCTGCAAATATGCCCATTTCATCACTATAAATGCCGTTCTCTTTTACTAGATTCCATGCAGGTATATTGTTCCTATGACCTACTTCATAATCTTCAGGACCGCAGCCAGGAGCCATATGAACCAAACCAGTCCCGGAACTTGTTTCTACATATTCTGTGCTTAAAACAACGGTATGTGTCTTTGGATGTTCTTTCTTTATCTTATCGTAATGCTCTCGTAATTCATCATAGAATGGATGGACATATTCAAGACCTTCCAGTTTCCTTCCTTTGAATTCTTCAACTATGTCAAATTTCTTTCCAACAACTGAGGAGATGAATGTATTGGCTAAAGCTTTTGCAACAATCCAGTATTCACTTCCAACTTTACATTTTACATAATCAAATTCCGGATGTACCATTATCCCTAAATTGAAAGCAATAGTCCATGGTGTTGTTGTCCAGATTATTAGAAACTCATTACCACTCTCAGTGGTGCCGGAAATCCCTGATTTCCGAGCACCTTTGACTTTTATCTTTACAAAAATGGATTTGTCTTTTACGGTTTTATATTCAAGTTCGTGCTTTGCCAATGCTGTCTGGTGCTCCCAGTCCCATGCCATTGACCTCAATCCCTCATACAAACGCTTTTTTTCATGGACTTTTTTCACTAACCACCATTCTCCGTCAATAAAATCTTTTTTTACTGATTGGTATGCGTTTTCAAAATCCATCCATACACCCAAGCGTTGAAAATCGTGGTTCATTATCTTCATGTTTCTTATGCTAAGATTTTTACAGGCTTTTACGAATTTTCCAACACCAAATTTTTCTATTTCCTCTTTCTTCTTTATGCCAAGCTCTTTTTCTGTGGCATTTTCTGTCGGAAGGCCGTGCATGTCATATCCTGCACGATCCAAAACATCAAAGCCCTGCATTCTTTTATAGCGCAAAATAGAATCCTTGAGGGATTTGTTCCATGCTGTACCTAAATGAACTTTTCCAGAAGTATAAGGAGGACCATCCAAGAAATAGAACTTCTTTTTGCCTTTACCTCTCTCTTTAGTTTTTTCGTATATTCTTTTATCTTTCCAGAACTTCAATATTTCAGGTTCCTGCTTTAAAGGCTCATATTTTTCCATTAGGGATAAGAAATTGTTATTATTTTTAAATGTTTATTAAATATTGGAGGTTTTAGAGATGGAAGGTCGTAGCGAACGATAGTGAGCGGAGAAGTTTTGAGACAAAATTAGAAATAAGGAGATAAGAGTTCATTAAATATTTATATTACTGCACAATACTTGAATCATATGAGAGCAACTTATATTGGCTTTTCTGAAAAACCACAAGGCTTACACGAAGTCATGTTGAAATTTGGATTTGAATATATAGGACCTTCTCAACTTAGTAATCCTATGATTACTAGTTACAATTATAAAATCTATGATCCTCAAAAACCTAAAAATACAGGTATAGGATTTGTATTGCATGATGGCGTAGTTAAACCACCTAATAAAACACTTTTAAGATTATATGAAGATTTAGGTATTGTTGCTGATTGTGTTTTTGTTCCTAGATCTGAAGAAGAGGATCCATCTTTTGATCAACTTTTGGAGGATGTTGTAAGTTTTTTTATGATGCATTATAAAGCACATACCTTAGATTTCCATGATGAACACCAATCGACCGAATAATATTTCTCAAAATTGTATTTAACGGCATATATAAGAGCTCATTTCTTAAGAACAGAGTTTTTAGTTAATTTGACAAATATATTGCTTAGGTTCAAAAGTATGGTTTTTTGCTTGTTATGTAATTCATTGAGCTTTTTATGCTTTTCTTTGAAGTCTTCTTCTAATAGTGCTTTTACATCCAAACTAAGTCCACTTTTTAACAGATTGGTATGAACATTTTCAAGTTTGTCTATTTTATCTTTCAAGGAATTCAGTTCTGTAATTATAGAATTTATGCTGCTATATTTATTTTTCAATACAGTATTTATTGCCTTACTTACTACAGCTTTGTCTTTGATAATTGTAGCTGACTTTAGCCATCCGATGCTGTAAGCCAGGCTGTTTAACCTATCCCTTATTTCCTGCTTTTCCTTTATTTCAGAAATTAGTGATTGTGTTTGTATAAAAATATCATTATTGATATGAACAGAATTTTCTGGTGTCAAGACTGTACTTTTTTCTAATTCTTCAAAAATAACATCATATTCATAGAGCTCTTCCACCTCTTTTTTTATCTCTTCAAAACTCTTGTTTTCAATTTTGCATTACTGTTCAACTTTTTTATATAATCAAATACATTGATAATTATCACCTTTTTTATGAACAAATTACTATTGAGAGTTATAATTTATAAATTATATGTTTTTTTAATAATGCTATTTAGATTGAGTGTATAACTGAAAATTCCGCACAAATTCAATTTTTGAGTAGACCAAACTGAAAATGCGATTAGAATAATGAATATTGTCAGCGAGCGTGCGCATCGCATCAATTAAATATTCGTTATTGCTATTTCTTCTGCGGTCTTTAAAATGTTCTGCTGCATCCACCATATTTCCTTTGAACATATAGGCTATTCCTAGCTGCATATGGTCATCAAATGATTTTCTGCTTTTTCTTTCTAGTTTTCCAATAAAATTTTCAATAAAACCTTCTTCTAAATCTTCATTTAATAAATCTGCAGTTAAATTATCGTATGCTCTTAGTATTTGTGCCATAGCCTCACTCACATACTTGTGAGAACTAACAACTTTTGGAAGTTTAGCATATAAATAAGCTAAGGGATCCTGATATGCTGATTCCAAGTCTCCTAGTTCAGTATCTAGAACTACTAATGTACGATTTAAATCATCGGAAAATCTACCATAGCTCCCTACTTTGATTTTAGGTTGTTTTTCTTTACCTATAATGCCTTCTATATTATCAGAAAATTGTAATCTAGTTTTCAAGCCTAAAACTCGAGATTTCGTTGCAATTCCTTTTTCAATATATGGAAAACCAAACGGTGTTTTAGTTCCATTATTTTTCAGTCCATCCAAAAAATATAGAACAGCAATATGATTTGCTTCAAGTCTACTCCGTTCCTCTCCTATTCCAATCTCTACTATTCCAGAAAGCTGATTGAAAATATCTAACACTCCACTGTCTACAATCGATAGACCATATTTTTCCCCCTCACGCTCTAAAATATCTACAAGGTTTGACATAAAATCTTATATTAGAAATCAGGTTTGCTTTTTAAATATATTGAAATAACCAATAGATTATAATTCAGAAAAATCCTTCCAATTTAGTCTGGTCTTTTATTTCAAGCAAATCTTCTTTTGTATAGCCAAGAACATTGAAAATTCTCTCAACAGCAGGAATTACTTGATTATTAATGTAATAATCTGCATCATATTCATTTCCTTTTACTTCCTCTGGAAGCTTAGATCTATTTCTTATTATATCGCTACCCTGCAAAACAACAAACCTTATCATTGATCCTGGACCAACACTAATTCCCTGGTTTTTCAGTCTCTGCGCAACTGCAACGTGTGGACCTCTAGCGTCATAATCAGAGATTTCTTTCTGCAGTTGTGTATGAATGATTACTTTTTCAAGAGGTATTTCTTTGTTCCTTAAGTCATCAACAACTTTCTTGACATACTCTAAAGCTTTTTTATTATCCTTTTCTTTTAATATCATCTCCAAAACTTTTTCCTGCACTTCTTTTGCAATCATCGACCAGTTTCTCCTTACACTTTCAAATCCTTTGATCTTCAACATTCCATTTTCATCGATAAGGGCATATTTTTTCTTAGCTCCAAAAGCGCCGGCTTTTGCTGAAACAAAAATTCCAGATGGGTAAAAGCCGTCAAATTCAAGCTCCATTAAGCCAGGAAGCTCCTGATTGATTTTTTCTGAAAAGTTTTCAGCGTCTTGTTTTGTTTTTTCACCCAGTGCCATGAAAACAGAATCAGTGTCACTGTACAGAACCTCAAATCCAGATTTTCCGGCTCTTGCAATAACATCTTTTATGTAATACCTGCCAAAAGCAGTTGTAGCCTGCGCACATTCTATTGAATACCAGCGAGCCATAAAAAATCCTAAATAGCCATAAAAAGAATTTGCAAAGAGCTTTAGGCTATTTTGACGAGCATCAAGTATTGCAAACTTCTCATCTATCTGGTCTTTAATGATTTCTTTGATTCTTGTTCTTCTGGTTATCAGATCCTCTATCAATGTAGGTATAAATCCTTTCTTTTTGCTGCAAAACCAGATTTTTTTATTATCTTCTGTAGGCACAAAATTTGCTTCTTCCTGGCAGCAACTGCAATTAATCGTTCCAGGGCCTATGTTATGCGAACCTATTATTGTTGGATACAAACTCCTATAATCAAAAACAACTATATTGTTGTATAAGCCTGGTTTTGGCTCAAAAACAAAAGCACCTTTATATGTCAGCAACCTTCTTTTCAAAACATCATCATTTGAGGGTTTGTTTGGAGATATTTCATTGAAATTAGGAGCCTGCCTCAATAAATACCATTCAATCAGTTGGGAGAAACCCATCCTGTTTACATCATAAATAGTGAGGCCAGTTATCTTTACCATTTCGCTTATTGTGGGCATTAATTTTTCAGCAAGATTATAGGATAGCCTAGAGTCATTTAAGTTGTATTCACAGAATTCGTTGAGTTCTGTTTCATTGTCCCATGCTTTTGAAAGTTCATTTAAATCAACATCAATCTTTTGTTCTCCAAGCAGTTCAGAGGCAACAGCATTTAAATTATAAGTCTCTGTTTTTAGTGTTCCGGATATTATTTTCCTTATAAACTTAAAAATATCAAGATGCGTTATTCCTGTAATTTGGGTTGTGGTAACTTTCCCTTTGCTGACTTTTAGTTCTGAAAAGTCAAGGCCCAAATCAAGTTTAACTTTGTATTTGTCAGCACGAGTTTTTATATACGGAAGATCAAATCCATCAGAGAAATATCCAGTCAAAATATCCGGATTATATGTTTCAATTACTTCCTTGAATTTTTCTATTAGTCCTACTTCACTGTCAACAAACTCAACATAATCAAAGTCTGTCTTAAAGCGCTTCCATACAAAAACTTTTTGGAAGTCTTTTGCATAGAGTGAGAGCATTATTATCGGATTTTTTTCCGGAGCAATCTCCTTGTAAAGGGGAGTATAAGTTTCTATGTCAATAGAAAGAATTTTCGGTTTTAGGAAAGTTTCAGTGCCAAAAGGCTCTATTTTATCTGCTTTGAAAGCTGGCACCTTTAGGTTTTGCGCTCCAAAGCTTCCTTCTGCCTCATATAAGGTTAAGGGCACTATATTTTTATCAATTAAAAAACGCCTTGTGAATAATATGTCATTTTCATTTACTGATTCTATGCTGCTTAGATTTTTTAATCCATTACTGATAATTGGAACATCTCCCGGAAGTTTTGTAAAAACCTTCATGGCATCTACATCTTTACCTAAAAATTTCTTTTTTATTGGCTCTGTTTTTGTTATTGTATATGTTTGGTTGTTTCTCTCTATTTTAAAGTTCTTTAATTGTTCTGCTATGTCAGAACCTTGCTTTGGTATGACATAGAAGTATGGATCAAAGCTGTCATAAAGGACACATATCTGCTTGTTATCTGATGTTTTGCCAAATAAATGGATTATTGGTTTTTCATCTATAACCTTGTACATCACATCTAAAGGAAAGAACCTTATTTTATCCCCCATACTGGCAAGGTAGGGTTTTTGAATATATAAAGGTTAAGGATTTTTTTGTATACTCACGATAGATTTAAATACCTCTGAAAAACCTTTGTTATATTGTAATATGAACCATGATGAGGAAGACTGGAAAAAGCAGTTTGAAAAGCTTAAAGTTGTCCAGAGATGCCCTAAGTGCGGGGAGTTGGCATTGAATTATGTTGAAGGAAAGATTAAATGTTCTAAGTGCAGTTATGAACAAAATATAAAAAATATATAATTTACAAATGGACTAGGTGAATTTAAATGAAAATTAATAAGGAACAAAGAGTAGGAGTTTTTGTAGATGTGCAGAACCTTTATTATTCTGCGAAGAATTTGTATAAGGCAAAGGTCAATTTTGGACAGGTTCTTAAGGAAGCTGTAGCCGGAAGAAAATTGGTCAGGGCTATAGCATACGTTATTAGAGCGAACATAAAAGAAGAGAAAAAGTTCCATGATGCCCTGGAATCAATCGGTTATGAAGTCAGGATGAAGGATTTGCAGACGTTTGCTGGCGGAGCAAAAAAAGGAGACTGGGATATTGGGATAGCGATGGATATAATCGAGCTGGCAAACAAGCTGGATACTATTATCTTAGTAAGCGGCGATGGTGATTTTGTAGACTTATTGCAGCATTTAAAGCGCGCAATGGGATGCAGAATAGAAGTTATGGCCATTGGTCCAAGCAGCTCTGGGAAGCTAAGAGACGAAGCAGACGAATTTATAGATATAGACAAGGACAAGAGGAAGTTTCTGATTAAGTATTGAATATCACTAATAAGTAGTGAATAATAGAAAGATTTATAAAGGGGAAAATCTATAATATACACTTAGAGAATGTACCAAAAACACAATAACTGGGATGAGGACAAATGGGATATTCATAGTGACAAAAGTAGCAGCGGCTATGCTGGTAATAGTTCTGGAAGCAGTGGTACAGGTTATGCAGGCCATGGTTCTAAAGATTCTGAGCAGGATTATCATAAGAATGAGACATATAATGCCAATAAGCCGGATGAAGACAAAGTAAAGGATTCTTACAACTCTAATAAAAAAGAAGATGATAAAAAGAAAAAAGATGAAGAAAAAGAGAAAACTATTGTGGATGCAGTAGAGCAGGAAGAGAAATATCAGAAAGAAGAGCAACAAGAAGAAGAATTCCAGAGTATTGCAAAAAATGTTCAACAAGACAGCATTGAACAGGAAAAAACAAAGACTCAAAATACTAAAAATTTAAAAAAGAAGCAGAGTAAGTCAATAGAAGAAGCAATCAAAGATGCAATAAAAGAAGAAAAAGAAATAGTGCATGTCGATTAAAAATGTACCAAAATCCATTTGCTGCAGGTTATGAAGTCTTGAGCAAAAGCGGTTATAGTATGGATTCTCATGGCAGCCTAAGCAATACAGCCAGCTATCTTATTACAAATGACCTCCCCGACTATGCTGCAATGTTTTACAGCCCTATTGAGCATGAAAATATTACTTCAATAAAATATGGGAATTTTGAGCAGGACTATAGCAACTTAAGGGAAATACAGCAGTCTTTGAACGGACCTCCAATTGAATTTTACATACCGCATTCTTTTGATTCCGGAGATGGTGTTGGAAAGCAAAATGAACTTCAGATTATCCCTGAAAATTTAAGAGATAATATGATTGACAGGCTGCACAAAGAAGCAGTAAAAGAAATTGAAAATGCACAAAGGCAGGTTAAAGGAAAAAGGATAAAGAGTATAGAAGTTGAAGATGTTCTGTTGCTGAGAAAAAGAAAAAGGACTATTGTTTTCGAGGATATAAGGTAGTTTATAAAAACATATTTATATTTCTAAATCAATACTTAAATTATGAAGTTAAATAAAAGGTTTTTTGTGCACAAAAAAGCGAAAATGAAGCTTTTTTGGCATCCTAAAAATCCGCTGTGGATTTTTATGATATTAATCATTTCTATTTTAATGGTATTAACCATACCTTTCATTATTTACGGTTATAATTTCAATTCTGTTGCTTTTGATGAAGATTTTTACAAAAAAGAATTCGCAAAATACAATGTTTATAATAATCTAATAAATTACAATATTGAAGAGATTAATAATGATGTCTTGAATTATTTAAAGTTTGAAAAGAATAATGAATTAATTAAAAATAACTTCTTCAATGAAAGGGAAAAAACACATTTATTGGATGTAAAAGATTTAATTCAGACAATTCTCAGTATTTATTATTTTTCTGCAATTTTATTTTTGATATTATTTATTTTATTAATACCTCTAATGAACTTTAATTTTAAAATTATTGCAAAAAGATTCTTAATTATCTTGTCTATTGGAAGCTTATTGACTTTATTAGATGCTGTTTTGTTCTTTATTTTGTCCAATCTTAATTTTAATTTTGTTTTTGATATATTTCATAAAACTTTTTTTAATCCTGGAACATTTATATTTAATCCGGAGTTTGAAAATATTGTTGTTTTATACCGGCTAAATTTATTTTTTGATTTTTTAGTCAAGATAATTTTAAATACAATTTTGTCGTCGGTAATTATATTATTTTTTGCTGTAGTGTTTATTTTTATTTTTTTAAGCCAAATTTTAATAAATTTTTCCAAAAATTACCGACGATAAAAACAAAAAAACAAAAGCTTTAAATACTACTTTTGTAATAAATTATTTTTGATAAAACAGTTTTATTTTGAAAATAAAACTTAAAATAAAAAAATGAGGGAATTCGGTCAACATTTGACGATTGACGCATCGTCTTGTAATAGGAAAAGACTGACTGATCAAAGTCTTGTTTACAATATTCTAAATAGTCTTCCTGCGAATCTAGGCATGCATAAGATGATATTGCCTTATGTTGTTAAGTGGTTAGACCCAGGAGCTACAATTGAAGGCATCTCTGGTTTTGTTATGATTGCAGAATCTCATATAAGCATACATACTTTTCCAGAAAAAGATTATGTATTTATTGATGTTTTCTCATGCAAGGGGTTTGATGTTGAGAATGCAGTCAAGCTGCTGACAAATGCTTTTGAGGCAAAAAAATATACTAAAAAAATTATAAAAAGAGGACTGGACTTTCCTAGAAGCCATCCTGACAATATATATTCCAAAGCAGAAGAGTTAGTAAGTCAATAAATATTTTTTCTTGATTGATTGTTAAGCAAAAAGCAAAACCTATAAAAACTTTATAATTAAACTTTTTATACATGGATATTCTCAATGATATCTGTATCGGTAAGAAAGAAATCATAGATATCATAAAAAAATACGGTTCTGTACGGGAACATAATTATTGGTTTTTTTACAATCAACAGACTGATTATGCAAAAGTATTTTTTTTAAAATTTAAAGATTCCGGAATACTTACTATAAGATATAAAAGCGGGGTATGGGAGCTGATAGGGGAAGTGCTTGCTCCAGAGAAAAAAAGGTTAGAATTGTTTAATGAATTTCTGGATTATGTTTTGTTAACAAAAAAAGACAAGAAAGTATTTGTTTTTGTTCCTGAAAAATTCTATAATGGCATTAATAGCATGCTGCAAAAATCAGATAAGTACAGAATTACAAGAGCTCCTGATGTCTATAACACTCCTGTTTTTAATATGAAGGAATGGAATAAAAACTTAGAAGGGGGTAATTGGAAGAAATTAAGGAATATCAAAAATAAATTTTCAAAAATTTATAATGTTGAGTTTATTCCATCAAAAGAGATAGATAAAAAGAAATTAATGGGTGTTGTTAATTGCTGGAGGAAAAACAGAACTAAAGTAGAAAAGAATTATTATACGGAAATGTACCTTAATTTCATAAAAAATGATTTTGAAGGGACTGATATGGCAAGAAGTGTAGTTGTAAATAACGAACCATGCACTATAACTGCAGGCTGGAAAATACCAAACAGCAATAATTATTATTCTGCTATTGGCCTGTATAACTATAAGTATGGTGGTTTAGGAGAGATAGCTAATATTGATGATTTGACTCAAATAAAAAAAGAAAAATATGAATATGCAGATTTTGGTGATTCTACAGAATCTTTGCTGCAATTCAAAAAGAAATTTGGACCACAGCATTTTTATAGAACCTATTGGTTCCATATTGTTAAAAAATGAAAATCCCAAATTTTATTAAATTTAGTTGGGATTTTCAATGTTCCAAATGGATTTGAAACAAATGAATTACATTAAATTTCCAAACAATTTTGGAGAGCTTGAAGATGAATTATCTAATTACAATGCTTCAAAAGCTGTTATTCTGCCCATTCCATATGAAAAGACAACTACTTATGTTAAAGGAGCTGCAAAAGGACCCCAAGCTATATTAGAAGCATCAAGAAATATGGAACTTTATGATGAGGAATTGGCTAAGGATATATGTGAAGTTGGCATTTGCACGCTAAATGAATTAAAGATTGGCGAAGAACCAGAACAAATGGTCAATATTGTTTCTGAAAATGTAAAGAATTTAATTTCTGACAAAAAATTTCCTGTTGTTATTGGAGGTGAACATTCAATAACTCCCGGATGTGTAAAAGCTTTTTCTCAAAGTTATGATGATTTTTCCATCTTGCAGTTAGATGCACATACTGATTTAAGGGAAGAATATGGCAAAACTAAATTTAGTCACGCCTGCGCTATGAGAAGATGCCTAGATATATGCAAAAATATTGTCCAGGTTGGAGTGAGAAGCTTATGTTCTGAGGAAGCGGATTTCATAAAGAAAAATAAACTAAAAATTTTGTGGGCAAAGGATACATTCGGTAATGATGCATGGTTTGACGATGCTATTTCAAGGCTATCAAAAAATGTTTATATTACATTAGATTTGGATGTGTTTGATCCTTCTATTCTGCCTTCTAGCGGAACACCAGAGCCAGGAGGCTTGTATTATTACCAGATGTTGAAATTCTTGAGAAGAGTTTTTGAAAACAAAAATGTCGTAGGATTTGATGTTGTTGAGCTGTGTCCGAATGAAAAGGACGTCAGTTCTGATTTTACTGCTTCTAAAATTCTGTATAAGATGATTGGTTATAAATTTGCTCAAAAATAAACATTTTTGGCATCAACTTCTGTTGACAATAAAAAATAAATCAATATTCAACAATAAAAACACAATTAAAGATGATAATACAATAAAGATAAATCAAATTAATAATAAATAATTCTAAAGATATAATAGAAAATTGAGAAAATAAAATATAAATTTATATAATAGTTGTATAATAGTTCTAATATTGTTTTGAGTAAAGGGGTGTATTTGGATTTGAAAGTTATTTACGATGTAGTAAAGCATCAAAAAAAGATAAAAAGAAGCATCAAAAAGCACGGTTATTTTGCAGAGCACAATTATCTGCATTACCTCTACAATCAGACTGAATGGGATAAAAACATATTCTTTGACTTCGGCAATGATAAAGTCTTACTGACACAATTCTATGAGAAAAACAATGTCTGGAGCCTTTTTCCTAATGGCATTTTGGCACCCGAAAAAGATAGGTTAGGCCTATTGTTGGAGGCATCAGATTATATTTTAAAGGAACAGAAAGCTAAAAAATTTTATGTTGAAGTTTTAGAAGGTTTAAGAAAAGGGATTTTAAATAAATTTAAAGTAAAAAATAGCTTTAGAGCCTGCGATGCTGATATTCTTTATTGGCCGATGTACAATATGAATTTGTGGAGTGAAAAACTTGAAGGAAGTAAATGGAAGAAATTAAGAAATGTGAGAAACAAGTTCTATAAGGAACATAAAGTAAGGGTAAGAGATAGTAGAGAGGTTCCCAAAGAGGAACTTAATAAAATTGTATTGGATTGGCTAAAAAGAAGAAGTGATAATGATAGGGTTGACAAGGATTATTTTCTCAATTTGATTGACAATAACTTTGAGGGTTTGGATATGGCAAAGACAATGTATATAGATGGAAAACCCTGCACTATAACTGCCGGATGGAAAATACCAAACAGCAATAATTATTATTCTTCTATAGGCATAGTTGACTACTCTTATCCTGGGTTGGGAGAAGTAACGAATATAGACGATCTTAACAGGCTGAAGAGAAAAGGTTTTGATTATGTTGACTTTGGAGGTTCAGATAAAGTTCTGCTTTATTTCAAAAAAAAGTTTAGGCCAGAAAAAATCTATAAAACATACTTATTTTCAATTGTAAGGGGATAGATAAAAGAATCATTAAAAAATTATTTCTGTAGCCTTAACAAGCTTAACATGTCTTTAAAAGCTTCATTTACATTCCAGCCATTTTTTATTAAGAAAAAAAGCAGTATCAAAACTAGTACTAAAATTATTAACTGCCCTATTTTAAATACAAACGCATTTTTACCTATTTTTTCCATCCTCTCCACTATATCTTACAGAGTTTATAAATTTTTTTAATGACAAACTATAAAGAAAAAATCACTGTGATGTTTTCCCTTCAACAACCTCAGCATACCCTATAAGCCTGAATCTATTGCCTATCATTCTTGATATTGTAACTCTTGAATTTATTTCAGCGCAAACTGGTATCTTTAATCTGCATACTATATTTTTTCTTTTGAAGTTTGTTACTATACCTACAGTAGCTGCTGAATTTACATTTAGCATTAAAGCCTCACCCATCTTTATAGGCTCAACTTTTAACTCCTCTTGTGTTCCAACTACCCTATCCAAAAGATGGGGGGCAAGAGAAATTTCGTATAATGTATCTGGTAATTTTCCTGGCAAACCTACAATTGATCCAGTCAATTGGTCAGATTTTACAATTGAAGGGTCCAAAGAAGTAAGTATTCCCATTGTTCCTCCTGGAGAAATTTCTTTTACTGACGCGCCGCCATATTTTAGGTCAATAATTTTAGTTCTTATAGACTTCCACACATCTTTATTCTTTTCTAATGTTTTTCTCCCGGGCTTTATCTCTATTTCCTGGCCTATTTTCAATACGCCGTGGTTCATGTCGCCTCCAAGAACACCGCCTATTAAGTCTTTAGGCAAGGTTCCTGGCCTGTTAATGTCAAAGCTTCTTGCAACAAGCATGATAGGATCTTTATCCTTATTTCTTGTTGGTGTAGGTATTGTTTCCTCAATAGCTTTTATTAAAGAGCTTACTCCTACATTATGCTGTGCAGATAGAGGTATAATTGGAACATTTTCATATATCGTCCCTTTTACAAATTCTTTAATCTGCTCATAATTCTTCATAGCAGTCTTTTCATCAACAAGATCTATCTTATTTTGTATAATTACTATATTTTTTATTCCTACAATCTGTAATGCCATCAGGTGTTCTCTTGTTTGCGGTTGCGGGCATTCCTCGTTTGCTGCTATAAGCAACAAAGCACCGTCCATTATTGTGGCTCCAGAAAGCATAGTAGCCATTAAGCTCTCATGTCCTGGAGCATCAACAAAGCTCACTTTTCTCAATACCTTAGCTTTTGACTTATTTTTAGGTTTTGCAGTGTAATTATCATCTTCTTTATAGAAAACGGCATCTGCATAACCAAGCCTTATTGTTATGCCTCTCTTTATTTCTTCAGAATGAGTATCTGTCCATACGCCAGACAAGCGCTCCAATAAAGTTGTCTTTCCATGATCAACATGACCAACCATGCCTATATTAAGCTCTGGCTGTATAACCTTCTCTTTTTTTGTGCTAGTTGATTTTTTTGTTCTTGGCATAGGCATCCTTAAATTACAATATTTTTTATTCAATTATTTTTCAATTTTATTAATTATAATTAATCATTTTTGCGTCGTTGTTTATTATTATTTTTTATTATTTCTAATTATTGTTTTCTTTTTATTCTTTATTTTTTTATTGAGTTTTTTAGTCATTGTCCTTTTGTTTCTTGTTTTGCCTCTTTTTGCTCTGGCTTAGCTTCCTTTTTAGGCTCTTCTTTTGGTTCAGCTTTCTTTTCTTCTTTTGCTTCTTTTTGCTCTGGTTTTTTCTCTTCTTTCTTAGCTGGTTTTTCTTCTTTTACCTCTTCTTTGCTTTCCTCTTTTTTGCCCCCAAACAAGTCAGAAAGCTTTTTTGTTCCTTCTTTCAGCACTTTAAGATTCAGTGCATTGATCGTTTCATTAATTTTATGCCCGCAGACTGTCTTTCTTTTCTTCATTCCTTTTAATCCGCCTCTGAATCCCAATCCCTTGTATATCGTTATTTTCTTTCTTATTCCTAGAATACCGCGCCTCATTGGGAATCCGCAATAATCTGTCCCTCCGGATATTAAAAACTCATAACCATCAATGCCAATCTTAGTCCCTTCTATTTTCTCACCTATGTTAAGCCCGATAAAAGGGGTTGCTTGTGCATCCTTAGCTTCTGTTTTGTAGCATTTCCCTGTTTTTGGGTCTGCAATATTAATCTTAAAGCTTGCCATAAAAATTGCCTCCTTCTACTATTGTTTAAAAAATAATAGAATGATATGTGGAATAAATTCCCATTTAAAAAGTTTATTGATTATTAGTAAGTATTGTCAGAAAAAAATTAAAATTATGAAAAAACAGCTTTTACTTTACTGCTGAATATT
>CAZTBE010000013.1:0-22865 GCA_964611745.1 uncultured Methanosarcinales archaeon
TTTCGAGCACTACTAATTCCACCAATTAAAAATTGGTGGAATTCCGTTGTTTAAAGAACCAATATATGATTCATCTGATTTCCGAGATTCAAATCTTTTAGGGTCAATAAGATTCTTAGGAAATTGGATAAAAATATCCCTTGCCAAAGGAACAAAGGTGCCCTCTATTTTATTATGCATTATACGAGCCCATATATTGTTTAATTTCAATTCTACATCTTTCTCAATAGCTCCAGCATCAAATGCTGATAAATTTTCATCTGCATATTGCATAACTTTAAGAATATTAGTCCTTATAACATTCGCAAAAGCCTCTTCCTGGTTTACACTCCAATCAGTGAAGCCGACATGTCTCATAAATTCGAGGTAATATCCTTTATTAACAATCTTAAACCACGCAAGAATTAAGGATAGAAATCCAATAAACATTTCATTCGGGTCTAAATCCTCCTTTTCGCAAAATTTTTTCAGTTCATCATTTAAGTAAAGAGAAAAATAATGAAAAAATGTAGAATATCCTATTAATTTAATAAAATATGTATCAGTATGTGGAATAAAATCCTTGGAATATTCTTTAAATTTTACCTGGGTTTCATCTGATGGTCGAGATAAATGACTAAAATCCTCTTCCATTAGTCTCCAAATCATTTGAGATATAGGCAAAACCTGATTCTGCGGAACCAGATTGTGGAGTTGTTGTTCTATCTTCATGTGCAATTCACGATATTTTTCTTCTTGAGAACTCATATCCTATCTAAGTAAATTATACTTTTTAAATTTATCTATTGAATAAACTTTATTTTCGTATCAACAATATTTTTAGTTTATATTATTTTTTGATATTTAAATTATAATAATTTTTATAATAATTATTTTTCTTTTTCTTTCTTTTCTTCCATTTCTGCTTCTAAAAGGTCTTTTTGTTCTTTTTCTGATTTGCTTTCTTCTTCTTTTTTTACAAATTCTTTTGGTTCTCCTGATTCTTCTTTTTTGGGATGTAAAATTCTTTCTACTTTCTCATCAACTATTTTTTCTTCCTCTTTGGTTAATTTAATTCCCGGACCTTCAAATTTTGGTTTTTCTCCTGATTGCTGTTTATCCTCTTCTTTTATTTCCTCAATTCTTCCCCTTTCTTTTTCAAGTTCTTCTTCAGAAGGCTCATCAACTATATTTAAATTACCAAGTTTTCCTTCAACAACTTCTGGTTTTTCTTCTTGTTTTGCTTCTTTGTTTTCATAAGTCTCTAAAGCAACTTTATGTTCTTCTTTGTCCAATAAATCCACTTCTTTTTGAAAAGTCTTCGACATTTCTAAACCTTTCTCGCTTTCGCTCGAAAGTTCCCTGATTTCTTCGTCTTTTTGTTTTTCCTCTTCGGCTTTTGCTTTCTGTTCTTCTTTGATTTGCTTGATTTCTGTCTCTTTATTCTCAATTGCTTTTGCTATGCTTGCAAAGTCCTTAAACACTTCTTTTAATCTTTCTGCTGGAAGATTGAAATATTCAAAGAATTTCTGGGTTAATTTAATTAGATTTGACCGTCCATGCTTCTGCCTGGTTATGTAACCCATTGCTTCTAATTCCCTAAGATGGTCGTAAGCCTTATTGGTTCTTATTTTAATCAAATCTGATTGTTTTATTGGATACTTGAATGCTATAACTGCAAGTGTTTCTGTTATTGTTTTGCTCAGTTCTGTTTCTGTTACTATTTTCTGCACTAAGGCAAGGAATTGTTCGCGGACAGTTAATTTCCATGAGTCACCTTCATTGACAATCATTACACTGGAATCTTTATCATCATACTCTGTCTTCAATTCCACTAATGCACTCTTGATATCATCTGTTTTTGCATTAGATAGCCTAGAAAGTTCCTCAATGTCCATCTTTCTTCCAGAAGAAAACAGCAGTGCTTCTAATTTATTTTTTAGCATATATACCTCTTTTACTCATTTTTACTTTATTAAACTGTAGATGTCGTTTTCTTTTTTTATTTTGTTTTCTTTTATTAATTCGTTCAAAAATATTTCGAGTTCTTTATCCGGCACTCCTGTAACTTTTGCTAGCTTTTCCTTGTTTAAGCTTCCTGATGCCAGAGATATAAGAATAACATTACTTACAGATTTATTCAGATTTTGTTTCAGAAACTCGTTTTCACTTTTCTGCTGTTTTACTATCATGTCCACCTGATGCAGTCTGGCCTGCAGGTCATTTATAAGATTTTCAACTGTAGATTTTTTCATAACAAATTCATCCGGTTTTGTGATTTCTGTAGAAGAAGGCATATAATCAAAACAGAAAGCTATTAACTTCGGGATGCCTTTAATAATCATATCCAATTCAACAAAAGTTGCCCATAATTTTTCTTTCTCAATAGCTTCTGAAAAATTTGAATTAAGGATTATAAGGTCTGAATCATCCTTAATCTTATCGACATACGTTCTCAGTGTTTTCTCTACATGTTCCTTGGGTTTTCCAAGTACTTCTATTATGATTTTGCATCTTATATGTGTTTGTTCTGCAATCAATTTTTCTTCTGGCATGAGGTTCCAGAATGAAGTTAGATTTAAAAATGTTTTGATGATATAAGGATTCTAAAAATTCAATCTATCTTTGTTTTGTTGTCTCTATCTGGTTCTATTTATTTTAAATTTTAAACTAAAATTATTTATATGAAACATTTTTACTGTTGGGTATGTCTAATATTGTTAGCTGGCTTTTGCCAAAAGAGAAGAAATTCTTCTTAATGCTTAAAACACAGGCTTCTAATGTTGTAGACGGAGCTAATGAATTTAAGAGCCTGATTGATAATTACAATACTTTAAGCAAGGCAAAAAGAAAGGGATTTGTAAAAAGAATAAAAAATATAGAAGATAGAGGTGATAACATAGTGCATAATATAATTGGAAGCTTGGACAAGACATTTGTAACACCTATAGATAAGGAAGACATTCATAAATTAGCTATGCTTTTAGACGATGTAATTGACCTCATTTATGCAACTTCTACAAGATTAATTATTTTCAAAATAGACAAAATTAATGATAACATTAGGAAATTAACTGATATTATTATTGATATTACCGGAAAAATAGAGCTGGGTGTTATTGGAGTAAGTAAACTAAAAACTATGAATAGATTTTATATAGATATACATACTCTGGAGAATAAGGCAGATGATATATATCATGAAGCTCTTGACGATTTGTTTAATAAAAAAGATGCTATTGAAATTATAAAATATAAGGAAATTTATGAGTTTTTGGAAAACATAACAGATAAGTGTGAAGATGTAGCAAATGTAATAGAAAGTATAGTGGTGAAGAATGCTTGATGTTTTTTTTATGCTTGTAGTATTTACTGTAATTCTTGCTTTAATATTTGACTTTGGCAATGGTTTAAATGATGCTGCAAATGCTATAGCTACAGTAGTTGCTACCAGGGCATTGCCTTTATGGGGTGCTGTTATACTGGCTGCTGTTGGTAATTTTGCCGGTGTGTTTATTTTTGGAGTTGCTGTTGCTACAACAGTGGCTAAAGGTTTAGTTGATCCTTCAATTGTTACTGTCTATGTAATACTTGGCGGTTTGATTGGCTCTATATTTTGGGTGTATTTCGCATCTTACAAGGGTATTCCAGTTTCAGCGTCACATGCTTTATTGGGTGGTTTTGTAGGTGCTGCTTTGGCTAAGGCTGGTATATCATCATTAAAACTTGTAGGTATTTCGAAAGTTTTAATTTTCATAGTTGCTGCACCTATTTTGGGAATGATTGGCGGATTTCTGTTTTTTGCCTTAATAATGTGGATATTTAGGAGAGCTGATCCTAGTAAAATGAATAAGTGGTTTAAACGCTTGCAGCTAATTTCAGCTACAACTTACAGTATAACTCATGGGGCGAATGACGCGCAAAAAACAATGGGAATTATTACGCTATTATTATTCAGCACTGGTTTTTTAAATGGAGATTTTTTTGTTCCATTGTGGGTCATTCTGGCATCTTATATGGCAATAGCCCTTGGAACTCTAGTTGGTGGGTGGAGAGTAATAAAAACTATAGGGATGAAGTTAACAAGGATGAGGCCAGTGCATGGATTTTGCGCATCTGGTGCTGGCTCTGTTGTATTGGCTTTTACTAGCATTGCAGGAATTCCTGTTTCAACAACACATGTCGTTGCCGGCTCTATTGCGGGTGTCGGAGCAACAAGAAGATTATCTGCTGTTAAGTGGAACTTAGCAAGAAATATAGTGTGGGCATGGATCATAACGATACCTGCTGCTGCAACTATTTCTGGAGTTAGTTATTTTGTTATTAGTTTGTTTGTTTGAATGGTATTAATTTACATTAAAGTTAAGAAATGACAATTTTATTTAAAACTTCTATAAAAACTCTAATTTAAACTCAAATGGTATCTTTTTTTATGTTCAATTTCGCTTCTATTGCTTGTTTTTCTATGTTTTCAGGTATAGTTTTAATAGCCAATTCATAAATTCCCCTTATTTTTTTCAATTCTCGAGTGTTAGTCAATTTCATCTCTTTAATTGTAATTTCTGACCTTTTGCTTCCTTCATTAGTAATCCGGTCATAAATTTTCCATACACCATCTTTCTCCTTAATAAGAAAATTTATAGTAAATGCTAGCTTTAAACCATGATATATTTCCTCTCTTTCAGTGTATACAATTTTCCCATCTTCCTTTAATTCAATCTTTATTATATTGACATTGAATTCGTGCGCATAATTTAAATCGTCCAAATACTTTTTTTGTAAATGTTCACAATTCTCGATTGTGGCGAATTCTTTACATTTAATGCCATAATCATTGTAAAATTCATTAAAAATTCTTTTCCATTCAATTAAATATCGAAGTTGTTCATTGTAAAACTTTTCCTCCCAACCTGTGAAATATATTAAAGAATCTTTGGTGGCTGCTATGTTCTCATCAATACTTTTAACAACAAGATTATTAAAATATGCCTCAACTACCTCAGTTTCACTCAACTGGGTTTGTATAATTTCGTTTCTATCACAAATTGCATTGCTATCTCTATCTGAACAACACTCTGTTCCGATTCTTATATATGGTTTATTACAAACAATCGTTTTATCATTTATTCTCTCTAAATCTTCATCACTTAACTTAGAAACATCAATTTTATCACAAGCTGTTATAAATATAATTAAGAATATAAATCCCAATAAGATAACCTCTTTTTTCATATTAATATTAAACTATTATGATTATAATATAAAAAGTTTTCTTACGTTAAAATTAAGAAACAACAATTTCATCTAATCATCTCCTCCATATCAAAACAACATTAATTAAAACTGACAAGATAATTAAGAATATCGGGACAAGAGATTTTGTTTTTTCTGTGCTTGATTGGTAAATAAGGCCGTAACTGGGCATTAAAACATTATTGGCAGTGATTATGTTTTCATTATCAAGATTATTCTCTTCTTCATTGATGTTTTTGTCTTGTTTAGTATTGACAGTTATGTCCTTTGTTATTTGGTTGTTTGTTTTTTGATCGTTTTTGTTGATTAGGACTTTGAATTTATAATTTCCTGGGTTAATATCTTCTATAACATTTTCCAATTCAACAATATGCATCGAATTCTCTTCTAAAATAAATTCTTTCATGTTTTCTTCTCTATCTCCTGAGTAAGATTTTGAGCCTCTATAAACATAACTCCATAATTTTATATTTACATCCTGGTCATTATTGTTATCCAAGACTATTTTTGTGTTGAGTTTTTTTCCTGTCTCAATATTTTCATTAAAATTTTGAATTTCAAAATTAAATTTTTTTGAGGAAAATGGCTTTGCTTCTATTATTTTGACATCACACATGGAATCAGTTATATCTTCAATTTCGATTTCTTCCTCATCTTCAGAATCTAGGCCTCGGGCTATGATTGTGTAATCATCATTATCAAAATCCTCATCACAGTTTGGCTTTATCTGTATAGGCAAGGTTAAAGAATAATTTGTATATTTTAGATCCAAATTAGTTTTTGACTGCTTGCTTAATCTTTCATCTTTATTGCCTTCTATCCATACTGCAATGCTGTTTTTGTTTGTGTTGCCTTTATAAGCATTTAACTTGATTCTTATTGTCTGTCCGAATTTTGCTTTTTTGTCAGAACCTAAATCATATATTCTTTCTATGTCTATAGAAGAATCTTCCTGCAAAGGCTTTCCTTTTATTGTTATGATTCTTGTGTCAAAATTATTTTCTTGAGCAGTATCATTACATTGCACAGTTACATTAGTATCTATAAAATAAGATTTTCCTTCTTCCAAGTTGGGGGTGTATGTTGTTGATGTTCTTTGTCTTGTTATAGATCTATTAGTAAATGGCTTGTATTCTTTTATCAGTTTACCATTAAGGTCTTCTATTTTAGCCCTTAAAGTAAAATTAGTTGATGAACCGCTTATCTTTGAAGCCCTTACTTTAAAAGAAAATTCTGAAGAGTTGTCAAATGCTGTTTTTGCAAGAATAAATTCAACTGCATAATCGCAACTTAGTTCTATTATAATATTATCACCATTAGGAAAGCCAGGTGTTGGGTCTGATTTGTGTAGGCTTTCATTCAAATATGCCCAGCTTAAATCTTCAGTAGTTTTATTATAATTCTTTTTATCAATTAAATTATAATTTTTATCATATAGATAGATAGTTTCTCCAGCATTGCCTAAGCCATTTCCAATAGCACCATCATCTACATAAAGCCTTATTGCATCAGAACTTACATTAAAATTATTATAAACTCTTGTAGCTTCATCAGTTATAATTGCAAATCCAAAAGCAGGAATAATAGTTCCTTCATTATTGTATAAGCCTCCTTCTATTGTGTCATTGTCTTTATCATCTCCAATAATCCAATTGCTGACATTAATACTTGCACTGTCATTATTGTAAAGCTCTATCCATTCATTTAATGACTCATCTGCTATAGTATCTGCCATTATTTCATTTATTATGGTTCCATTAGAAATTTGCATTAAAAGTATGAAAAATAATAAGTAAGGGAAAATTTTCATTTTTATATTTCATTTTTTGTTCTATATAAATATTTCTCAGTTTACTATTTTGAAATGATAATAAAAGTTTAATAAAGAAGGGTTTTTAGTTTGGTAGTGGGTGTTGTATTTGGGGTTTTTAAAGTTCTTAAAAAGGGATAAAGGCAAGGAGCCAGACTTTGGTTCAGAGAATATGGAAGATTTGGATATGCCGCCACCTCCTCCTGATTTTGGAGGAAATGTTTTAGGAGAAGGGGAAAAAGGATTGCCAGAACTTCCAGAATTACCAGAAGAACCTATCTCTGAAATAGAAGAAAAACCGCTTCCAGACTTAGGACCTAGTGAAAAAATGCCTCCAAAATTCAAATTTCCTGGTATGGAAAGCCCAAAACTTGATGAAGAACCTCGGATGCCAGAATTAAGTCCTAGTGAGGAATCGTCTTCAAGATTAGAGTTTCCTGATATGGGAGGTCCAGAATTTAAAGAGGATTTAGAAGAGTCAGAACCCTCACCTCCAAAACCTTTGTTTGGTATGCAAAAACCAAGACTCCTTTTTGGTGCAAGGAAAACAGAAGAAGAGAAACATGAAGTTGAATTGCCTCCATCTAGGCCCATACAAGAAATAAAGCCTTATGAATCTCTTAAAACAGCTGATGTTAGGGAAGAAAGGAGTTTATCAAGGCACAAAGAAGCAGAAGGCCCTATTTTCATAAGGGTTAACAGGTTTCGGGATATTTTGACTGATATAAACACAATAAAAAACAATTTAAACATATCAAGCCAATCTACTGCAAAGTTAAATGCAATAGATGCAAATAGAGATAAAGTATTTGAGAAATGGCGTAATGTTATGATGGATTTGCAAAAAAAACTGATTTATGTTGATAAAACATTATTCAAAAAAGTTTAATATAAAAATTTGTAGGTGATAAATATGGACAGGTACAAAACAGGAGAAGCCCCGGTTTTTGTTAAGATTGAGGATTATAAAGATATATTGGGCATTTTAGATCTTGTAAAAGATAAACTATCTGAAGCGAAAAGGACTTTGGCAGATATAAATGAAGTGAAAAATGATGAAAATTCTGAGCTTGAATTATGGGGCTCAACATTAAATGAAATAGAGAAAAAGCTGGAAAATATAAATAGTACTTTGTTTGGTCCTGAAAGTACTGGGTGAATTTAATTGGAAAAAGAAAGCAAGGATATTTTTTTTGTAGAGGTTAAAGAACCAGAAGAAGTAAGGAGAGATATTTTAGAATCTCTTAAAGATATAGTTGAGAGTCTGCAGAGATTTGAAAAATTTAAAGAAATAAGAAAGGATAAAATTGATAATATAAATAAATTGGGGAAAATTGTAAAAGATATCAATAAACTGGTGGCAAATCTGAGAAATTCCCTGCCTAAAACAAGAATTAAGGCCAGGAAAATAGTTAGTGAAGATGCAGAAGAAGAAAAAACAGATACAGGCAAAAAGAAAACTTTTGAGGAAAGGAAGAAAATAAAACCAACTTCTGAACTGAAGAAACTTCAATCTGAGTTGAGTGAGATAGAAAGTAAATTAGGAAGTTTGAGATGAGGTCATAATTCTTAGTAATGTTTTTAAATTGTGATTAGTTCTAAACTATATCTTGCGGGGACAGCGAGAAATTAAAAATTTCTCAGCCCCCGCTTCGTTCGCTACGCTCACTACGCGGGGACATCGGAAAATCAAAGATTCGCTGATCTCCTCGTTGGTTATACTCACTGCGGGGACACACTAAAATTTGCTGGAGCAAATTCGCTTGCCCTCGCCTGTCATTGCATTCCTCGCGGGGATGCCGGAGTGGCCAAACGGGACAGTTCGTTTGGTATGTAGGTACTAAATGAGTCTATACTCAAGTCATTTGAGTGATGAGGTTAAAAGCCGATGAAATACTCGTGGGCCATCTGTTAGCTTAGTGCTTACGCAGGTTCGAACCCTGCTCCCCGCATATTTTTATTTTAAATAACTCATAAAACACCGAGGGTTTCAAGGTAATCAATAGTGTCTTCTACTGATTTTTCTAAAGAATATTCTGGCTTATATCCTAATTTTCTTATCTTTGAGTCATCGTGCCGCCTGTCCTTAAATCCAAAAAAGACATTTTCGTAAGTTATTTTAGGATTTGCAGAAATCATCTCATATAAATAAGTTAGATTATAAACTAATGGACCTATAAACTTGGGCAAGATAAATGTTGGGGGCTTTTTTCCAAATTTTCTTGTGATTACTCCGTTTATTTCTTTAAGAGAATAACTACCTCCTGAAACAATGAACTGTTGATTCGAAACACTGCTTTTCATTAAAAGCACTAAAGCCTGAACAAGATCTCTAACATCAATTGCAGAATTAGTTCCGCATGGTGCAATCGGAGGGCTTGTATATTTAAGCGGCTTTAAAAGCTGTAACATCTTTAAATCACCAGGTCCAAAGATTATAGGTGGATTTATCACGATAACATTGCACTTGCTACTAAGAAGCTTAGTCTCTGGAAGGTGTTTTGAATAAGAATATACACACTTTCTGCCTTTAGACCAATCAAATTTAGTTTGCTCGTTAATAATGCCATTGCTATAACCAAATGATGCTGTAGAACTTAAATGAATCAATTTTTTAACATTGTGCTTTTCGCAGGCCTTTAAGATGTTCAGAGTACCATGGTTGTTAATTGAGATTAATTTGCTTCTATCTCTTTGCTTGAAAGATATTAATGCTGCTAGATTAAACACAACATCAATATTCGCAAAGTGCTCCTCTATTTTACTTAAATCCTGAATATCAGAGTTATAATATACAGTAACATTTTGTAATTTCTCTATATCCACTAAAGTTGCTTTGTGTTTTTTTCTGCAGAGTACAATTATCTTATTTTCTTTGTTTAATTTATCAACTAGGTGCTGACCAACAAAACCATTCCCCCCTGTTATCAAAATTCTCATGATGCAGGAATATTGGACAATATTTATAAAATTTTCTAAGTTATTTTAGAGAGTCCACAACTTCTGCAAATCCTTCTTTTAGGGAGTGTTCCGGCTTATATCCCATCTTTTTTATTTTATCTATACTGCAAATAAATGAATTGGAGACTGCTCCCTTATAGCTGTCGTAATTTAAACCCAAATTTCTTTTTGAAATGTTGCTTACCAGAGAAGAGAGTTGATATATTGAGTACAGCAGAGATTTTGGCAGAAACAATCTCCTCGTTTTTGACCGGGTGATTTTTTCTAATAATCTAATCAATTCCAATATGCTAATCTGTTCTTCGTCCCTGATAAAAAATATATTAGCTTTCTTATTATTCAGGTCTAAAGCCTTAAAAATCCCGGATACGAGATTTTTAATATTGCAAAGCATTATTTTGTTTTTACCAGAGCCAAAAACTGGGTAGAATGGATATTTTATCGCTTTGACAATGTTATATCTCCCAGAATCGGGATGAGGTTTAGGGCCATATAGCAAAGGTGCCCTAAAAATAACCGAGGTTATTTTGTTTTTGCTTTTCTCAATTATGTAATTTTCAGCCTTGTGTTTTGTACTTCCGTATATAGTTCTTGGTCTGCAGTGTGTTTCTTCCGTTAATGGAATATTATTGCCGGGTCCTATTGCAGAAATGCTGCTCATAAAGAAGAACTTTTCTGCGCCTGCTTTTAATGACGCATCAAAAACATTTTTTGTTCCATCAACATTAATTCTTTCATATACCTCAAATCTTTCTTTTCTTGCTCCCCAAAGTGCAGCTAAATGGAATATATGGTAACCTTGTTTGATTCCGGTTATGGTCTCTTTATCGGTTATATCACCATATATAAGATTTATTTTGCTGTCATTTATCCAAGATGTGTCGCAACCTTTTCTTTCAAAAATAATAATCTTATCATATTTTTTAATAAATTCGTTAACAATGGTCTTTCCAACATAGCCACACCCTCCGGTTACAAATGCTGTTTTCATTTGATTTTGACTGGAGAGTATGGTTTATATAATTTATCTTTTTCTCACAAATCATTTTAATTTGTCAATAATAGATTTTATTAACAACATTTTTAAACATCCTGCCTTCTTTTGAAGAAATGATTGAGATATACGCAGTAGGCGGCTATAATGAAGTGGGGAAAAACTGTACTGCTATTGATGTTGATGGAGAGGTTCTGATTATAGATTTAGGAATTCATCTGGAGAATTACATTAAGCTGACAGAAGACGAAGATATAGTAAAGATAGATGCTAATAAGTTAATGGATGTTGGGGCTGTGCCTAATGTCTCTGTTTTAGAAAAGGTAAAGAAGAATGTCAAAGCTATTGTAATAAGCCACGCTCATTTAGATCATGTAGGGGCAGTTCCATATATTGCAGATAAATTTAAGGCTCCTGTTATATGTGCACCCTATACTGCTGAGGTTTTAAAAAGCATTCTGAGAGATGACAAAATCAAGCTTAATAATGAAATAAAAACATTAAACATAAATTCCTACTACAAAGTTTCTGAAAATATAAAAATTGAGTTTATACATGTAACACATTCTATCCCGCAAGCTGCTTTAGTTGCAGTGCATACCAAGTATGGGATAATCCTTTATGCAAATGATTTCAAGCTTGACTTGCATCCTACTTTAGGAAAGAAGCCTGATTTCAAAAGGCTAGAAGAAATAGGCAAAGAAGGAGTTATTGGTTTAATAGTTGAATCAACTTATGCAGGTGATGCCAAAAAAATGCCATCTGAGCAAGTTGCAAAAGAGATGTTAAAGGATGTTATGTTGGGTACTAACAACAAAGATAACCTGATTATTGTAACAACTTTTTCATCCCATATAGCGAGGCTTAAATCTATAATAGAGTTTGGCCAAAAGCTCAACAGAAAAATTGTTTTTTTAGGCAGATCATTGGCAAAGTATGTAAAGGCTGCTGAAAACGTTGGAATAGTAAGCTTCTCCAATAAAATTCAAATTGTAAGGTATAGCAGGCAAATAGAAAGAATGCTGAAAAAAGTTGATAAGGACAGGAAGAAATACTTAGTAGTTTGTACAGGACATCAGGGGGAGTCTAAATCTGTTTTATACAAAATTGCAACAGGCAAATTTAAATTTAATCTTTATCCTGAGGATAATGTGATATTTTCCTGCACAACTATACCCACACCAACTAACATAGCTAATAGAGAGGTTTTGGAGAATGAATTAAAACAAACAGGAGTAAGGATTTTCAAAGATATACACCAGTCAGGCCATGCGGCAAGAGAAGATTTAAGGGATTTTATAAATTTAGTAAAGCCAAAGAATGTTATCCCATCTCATGGAACTAAAGAGATGAAAGAAGCTTTGGCTGATTTAGGGGTTGAGATGGGTTATAAGGTGGGTAAGAATATGTTTTTGGTTAATAATGGCAGTAATGTCTGCTTTTAAAACACAAAAATATATAAATCAAGAGCCATTATTTATGCCTGGGGGAACATATTATGAGACTTACTCTTGCAGAGCCAAAATACCTAAAAGAAAGTATAACTATAATTTCTGATTTAGTTAATGAGGCAAGGTTTAAGGTTAGCAAGGAAGCTATTGAACTGGTTGCCATGGATCCTGCAAATGTTGCCATGGTTATTTTCAAGTTATTAAGCAGCTCTTTTACAGAATATGATGTAAAAAAGGATGTTGAAATAGCTATTAATCTAAGCAATCTGAAGCAGATAATGAGGCGTGCTAAACCCGATGATATGCTTACTCTTGAGCTTGATCCGGAAAATAAATTACGAATACAATTAAAAGGAAATAATTTAAGGACATTTAATCTGCCTATAATAGAGCTTGATGAGAAAGAGCAAAAGATACCTGATTTGAAGTTTCCTGTTGCTATACATCTTCCTTCTGAGGTTTTAAATGAGGCTGTTGAAGATGTTGATGTTGTTGGAGAGTCTGTTACTTTTATGGCAGAAGCAAAAAAATTTACTATAAATGCAGAAGGG
The DNA here is from genome assembly GCA_964611745.1 of uncultured Methanosarcinales archaeon. Lineage (GTDB taxonomy): Archaea > Nanobdellota > Nanobdellia > Woesearchaeales > GW2011-AR4 > JACPJP01. Next base: position 13,000 of record CAZTBE010000013.1, read on the forward strand.
GATTTAAGCCAGGCGAAAATTGAAATGAAAGAAGATGGCAATATAAAAATAAAAGTAGATGGAGATGAAAAAATAAAAGCAAAGTACAGCATTGAGTACCTTAAAAAGATGATAACAGGAAGCAAGATTGCTGATGAAGTTTCTATCTATTTCAACAAAGATTATCCATTAAAGATCGAGTATAAGACAGTTGATAAAGTTATGCTGAGTTTTATTCTTGCTCCAAGAGTTGAGAATGAATAGGCATAAGTTTTATATATAATTATTTCTAGTTTTGTTTTTATGAATAATGTCAATTCTTTTATAGTTGACTGGAGCATAAGATTTCTGGAAAACAAGGATTCTATAAAAAAAGAGATAGTCAATATAGAAAAAGACAAGGGGAAGATTGATTGTATTATTAACTATAAAGATAAGGTGAATTATTTTATTGTTGCGCCGATACTAGATTATGAGATTTTTGACAGAATAAAAAATGAGAGTTATTATGGCATTTTTACCCTGAATAATAAGGCAAACATTCGGTTTGTTGTAAGTAATTGGAAAAAATTAATTGAGTTTAAGTCTTTAAATATTCATTTCATAAATCCGTTTTCCAGTTCAGATAAATTATGGACAATAAATCCTGCTATTCATGAGAAGATATGTGACAAGTCATCCTTGGAACTTGGGCTTGAGGCTATGGCTGAGATGGTAGGGATAATAGGTTTAGAAGAATTAAATAATAAGGTTAAATTGCTGAAAGAAGAATCTGCCCTATAAATCCGCTTACTAGTGGAACTGCCAGATTGTCATCCAGTTCGTCAACCATGGATTCTGTTACGGTTGCTGCAAGGGCCATGGCTAGTGGTATATAGATATTAATTGAGAACAAAGGACTTATTATTACTGCTACTACCAAATTTGTTATTAATTCTGTTACAAAACCAACAACGGTTTTATTTCTGAAAAGTATCGTTGTTCCGTATTTTTTTCCGGCAATTGCAGCTGACATATCACCGAATGTTGTCATCAATAAGGCTGCAAGCGCAATTGCAGTATCAAAAACTGCAAGGGCTATTATTGCAGATGAAAGAAAGAATATAACACCATAGACCCTATATTCTTCCTTGGGTCTTATGAACTGATGAAAAAACGGAAGCTTGAAATGCAGGTCTAATCTCAGGTATTCTAAAATTAAGAAGATTAGCAATATTGCAACTAGGAAAAAAAGTGCTGCGTGTTGTCCTGCTTGGTTTTTTATTGCGAAAAATATTATAAGAACTATTAAAATTGTTAAATGTATTATTTTTCTTCCTATTTCGTGAAAAAATTCCCATTGCATGTATTTTGCTAATAGATTGCAGTTTATATAGTTTTCGTGCAGTGTAAAAACACAACATATTTAAATCATAAAAAAAAATATTATTTTATGCGGAAAGATGGGCTTTTTGAGAATTTGATTGTAACTGTAATAGCATCACTACTTCTAGTTGCTATGGGAGTTATATATTTTATAGCTACATTGGTGATTATAAGATTCAGTACTGGTTTAATGGGTTACAGCCCGGATGCAAACTGGGTTGTCTTGTCTTCCGCTGTTGTTGTAGCTGGAATTATGATTGGTTCTGCAATAAAGAAAGCTTAAATACGGCAGCCGGGAATCGAACCCGAATCTCAAGCTTGGGAAGCTCGTATCTTACCACTGGACCACTGCCGTATACAATCAATAAACAAACATTCTCTATTTTAAGTTTTTTATCATGTCAAAAACCACCCATCAGAGATGGGTGGTATGATTTCAGTAGCTTCACTTTCAGGTGGTTTTTGATGCTCGGAATTCCACCAATAAGGAGTGGTTTTCGAGCACTACTCATTCCACCAATTAAAAATTGGTGGAATTCCGTTGTTTAAAACAAAATTATTAAATATTAGAAATATAAGGTTTTAATTATGGTTGTTATAAGCCAGAATCCTATTGATAATGTTATAATTGGAGTAATTGCTATAGTCTTTCTTGTTTTTGTAGCGGATAAGGTAATTGCAAAGTCAATAAATCTAAGCAAGAAGCTAGGTATTTCGCAGATTTTTATTGGATTGACAGTAATTTCTATAGGAACTAGTCTGCCGGAAATAACAACGCATGTAGTTGCTAGTTTAGATATAGTCAGAGGGAATATAGATCCTTTTATTGCTTCTGGAACTGTTTTAGGAACTAATATTGGCTCTGATATTGTGCAGCAAAATCTGATTGTAGGTATTGTTGGGCTCTTAGCCATAATGCATGGAAGGATTATACATATAAGCAGGAGGTTTCTAAAAGAGGATTTTCTTATAATGATTCTAGCAGCAGTTCTAGTACTATTATTTGGATTAGACGGTGAAATAAGCAGAGTAGATGGGATAATATTATTTTTTGGCTATATTATCTATCTATGGTTTTTATGGATGAGGGAAGGTGAGAGTTTTAAAGATCACAAAAGATTTGAATTTGATGGCAGAGATAAAAAACATATTTTCATTGATATTGGGCATATAATTATTGGACTTTCGGTTATTGTTTTTAGCGCAGAGTATATACTAAGAGTTTCAGAGTTTTTTGTAATACACTACAATATAAGCGGGTCTATGATCGGTATTTTAATCGTGGGCATTGCGACATCATTACCAGAGTTGACTACATCAATAACAGCAATCTTAAGAGGGGCTTCCTCAATTTCATTAGGAACTTTAATAGGAAGCAATATAACAAATCCAATGCTTGCCTTAGGGTTAGGAGCTATGATTTCTACATATGAAGTACCAAAACCAATAATTGTTTATGATCTTCCTGTTAATATAATAACGGCAATTATTATTATGTTATTCTTATGGAAGAATAGGATGTTGACAAGAAATGCATCATTAATTATGATTTCTATGTATGTAGCTTATGTATTAGTAAGACTGAAGTATTTTGCTATTGATGTATGAAAAGAAAAAGATTATTCTTCTTTCTGCCCTTCTTCTTCTGAGTAAGAAGGTATTGCTGCGCGGCTTATAATCATTATATCCCCTATGGACTTTACAAGCTGGTGCGGCACTATGACTCCTTTTGCAGAACCCAGAACCTTGCTAAGAAAGGAATTTTTTGTTGCTCTGACACGCCATCCGAATACTTTGTTTTGGGTTATGATTGATTCTTCAATATCCCCAAAATATTCCCCTGTATCAGTAAAGACTCTCATATCATAAGCTTCAGTTATTTTTTTCATCTTAAGCATTAAGCACCACCTTTATTGTTACTGATTCAAGAGTAGCAAGTATTTAAAATCTTCGTTTTTTAGGAAGTTTTTTAAAAATACGACTCATCTTAGGAAGTATGAATTACAAGAACCTTACAATAATAGGGACTTCACATATAGCAAAACAGAGCCTGGATGATGTAGAGGAAGCAATAGAGAAAGGAAATCCTGATATAATTGCCCTGGAGCTTGACAGAAGAAGGTTGTATAGCCTGTTCAAAAAACCAGGTAAGATGAGGATTTATGATATAAAGATGGTTGGGATTAAAGGCTTTATTTTTGCTCTGATAGGCGCATGGGCTGAAAAGAAGCTTGGAAAATTAGTTGGTGTGACTCCTGGCTCTGAGATGAAGAGGGCTGTCAAGCTGGCAAAGAAGAATAAAATCAGAATGACGTTGATTGACCAGGATATTGAAATCACGCTGAAAAGATTCTCTAAAAGTTTGACCTGGAAGGAAAAGTGGAATTTTGTTGTTGATATAGTAAAAGCTGTTTTTGTTAGGAAAAAGGTCATTGAATTTGATTTGACAAAGGTTCCAAACAAAAAGGTCATTAAAAAGCTTGTGGGGCAGGTTAAGAAAAGGTATCCCAATATTTATAGAGTTCTTATTGAGGAGAGGAACCATGTTATGTCTGATAATCTGAGAAAAATAATGGAAACATATCCAGACAAGAAGATTCTTGCAATAATTGGAGCAGGGCATGAAGATGATATTCTGGATCTAATAAAGAAGCCAAGTGTTAGTTATTCTTTTAAGATTGGGTAAGTTGTTTTAACAATTATATTTTTAAATAGATAGTGATTATTAGCTTATAATTGGAGGTGAAGTTCTATAAAATGACTAAAACAGATTTAGGATTAGAAGAAGTAGTACAACTATTGGAGGAATTTGTTTACAATACACCTTACACAAATCATGACCCCATATAGCTTGGTTTAGCACCCTTCTTGATAATATTCTTCTGGGATTCCAGTATAATTTCCAATATAGTAGAGAACCTGAAGTTATAATACCTAAAGGTGAAGAATCTCCATATATGCTTGAGCAATTAAAAGAGGAGTTAAAACCTTTCATTGCAGAAGAAAAAAGATTAATGGATGAATATGACCAAATAGTATTCAGAGGAAAATATGAACATAGTGATGGTTGGAATTATATGGATGAAATGGGGAAAGAACTAGGAAAAAGTAAGGAGGGTGTTCTGGAAGAGTCAATAAAAGATTTAGTTGGAGATAGTGAAGTATGGAAAGAAGCGTCAAGGAGAGTACTAGGTAAGAGAAGAGAATTTATAGAGAATAGAAGAAAGACTATAGATTACAAAGCAGCCCTTGGGATTCTTATTGAAATAATGGAAATTAGAAAACCGGCTTATGAAAAAATGTTGGGATTTAGGGGGTCATTAGTAGATGCAGGGCAATTATCTCGAGATCCAGAACTGGAAGTGGATATGTTTAAGCTAATGACTTATATTGATGGTTTTCCTCTTAGAGTTACAGAACTAATTGAAAGATTTCCGTATTCAAAATCTATGTGGTTTGAGAAATTGCTTCCTCCATATGCTAGACAACAACAATTACCGGCAGGTTAATCTTATCAATTTCTATTTAATACTTTTTTCTTAATTAAAATATTTACATACAAAAGCTGATTGCCTAAACCAACACATTTAAATATAATATTTACAAAAGTAAATCTAATGGCAGAAATAGTTGACTTATCAGATAAAATAAAGAGGTATTTTAAGTTTACTCCATTAGAGATAAGAAGCCTCATTATAACAATCTTGGTAATAGCCTTTATAATCTCTTTCAAAGAATGGGGTTATGGAACAAATTTTAGTTTTAGAATAGGAATGTTTAACTGGTTTAATGCTATTTTAATAGTTGCTTTGTCTTTATTGGTTCATATCTCTGTACAAAGAATCTGGTCTTTGGGCACTGGCTATAGGTTAGAATGGAAGATGTGGAGTTTTGGGTTGTTATTTGGTTTAATACTGGCTTTTTTGACTAATGGGTGGTTTTGGTTGATACTTCCTGGAGGATTTATTGTGCATCACATGGCTGGGCATAGGCTTGGGTGGTTCAGGTATGGAATAAATTACTGGGCTTTAGGATTAATTGCAGTAACAGGACCTTTTGCCACTATATTCCTGGCTGCAATATTCAAATCTTTGAGCGGAGTTGTTGTTAATTCCTTGATACAAAAAGTGATTGTTTTCAACATTGCTTATGCTCTCTACAGTATGCTGCCTATACCTCCATTGGATGGCAGCAGGACTTTTTACGGCAGCAGGATGTTGTATGCCTTTTCAACAGCAGGGATTGTTGCAGCAGCAATATTATTAAACTTAAACATAGGTGTATGGGTAGCAATAATGTCATCATTTTTCATTGCAGTAGTACTGTGGGTCTTATATTACATGTTTTTTGAGAGTAAGGCTTGGAAGCCTTAAGTATTTAGCTTCGCTAAATACTTAAATTAAACCTCCCCATCAGGAGATATACAACAGAGCAAGAGTCACACTTCGCTCGTGCGGTTCGAGGCCCGCCCCGACACATGATTGTGGGGATGCACAACTAACAAAAAAAATAGATATTGAAAATGACAGAATTTTTTTTCAGGAGCTGGGCAGAGTTCTTCTTTTTCGTACTTATGGTGCTAGGCCTATTAGTTTCCTTATGGGCTACTAGTTTTAGTGCAGTCATAAGCTATATTGTTGTTTTTCTAAGCGGCATGATTGGCGGAAGATTATTGTATGAGAGAAAAAAGCAGCTTACAATCCCATATTATATTATCTTAACAGGATTCTTAATAGGGTATGTAATTGGAACGTATTATGGCAGCAGAAAAGTTGTCATTATATTATTTATTTTAGGCATTTTGTTAAGCTATCATCTGCATAATAAGGGGTATATTAGGGATGTGCCATATTAAAACTGCATGATTTATATATAAAAACGTATTCTTTAATGGTATGGTAAATATCAAAAACTTTACTCCTAGGCTGTATCAGGAAACAATAATGAATTCCTGCGCTAAGGGAAACTGCTTGATTATATTGCCTACTGGCTTGGGAAAAACAAAAACAGCAATATTAGCTGCTGCTCAAAGGCTTAATTCTTTTCCTAACTCTAAGATTTTATTTTTAACAGTAACAAAACCATTAGCAGAGCAAATATATAATGAGGTCAAAGAATGTGTTGATTTGGATGAAGATAAGATTGTCTTATTTACTGGTTCTGTCGCTCCAAAGAAGAGGGAAGAGTTTTGGAAAAATTCTGTTATAACCGTAAGCACGCCCCAATGTATAGAGAATGATATAATAAATAACAGGATTGATTTGGAAAATGTTTCTCTAATTGTTGCAGATGAAGCGCATAATGCTGTCAAAGATTATTCTTATACCTGGGTTGCTAAGCAATACCATAAAAAATCAAGGTTTCCCAGGATAATTGGATTGACTGCAAGCCCTGGATCTGATTTGGAAAAAATCCAAGAAGTTTGCAAGAACCTGTATATTGAAGAGATTGAAATAAGAACTGACAAAGACCCAGATGTTAAGCCTTATGTTCATGATATTGATGTTAATTGGGTTGAGGTTGAGCTGCCAGAATTATTTTTAGAGGCTAAAAAATATTTACAAAACTTTCTGAAGGACAGGCTTGAAAAGTTAAAAAAATGGGGTGTTTTAAGAAGGGCTGATTTAAGATATGTCAGTAAAACAGAGCTGTTAGGTTTGCAGGGGGAGCTGCGCGGTAGAGCATCCGGTGGGGAAAGAAACCCTGTCATGTGGACTGCAATCTCTGTTTTAGCAGAGATAATGAAAGTCAGTCATGGGCTCGAGTTATTGGAAACTCAAGGAATAATTCCATTGTATGCATACATGAATAAATTTAACAATGACGCAAGCACTACAAAAGTAAAGGCTGTCAAGAATATTGTTAAAGATTTGAATTTCCGTTCTGCTTTTGTTAAAGTTTCTAAGTTATATGAAGAGAAAGTTGAGCACCCTAAGTTAATAGAGCTGCAAAAAATTTTGGATAAAGAAATTAAGGAAAATTCTGATAGTAAGATTATTGTTTTTAATCAATATAGGGATAATGCTGTTGACATTGTTGATAAACTCAATAAAATAAATAATATTAATTCAAAATTATTCGTAGGTCAGCTGAAAAAAGGAGGGACAGGATTAAGCCAGAAAGAACAAAAAGCAGTTTTAGATGAATTTCGAGATGGAAAATTCAATGTTTTGGTTGCTACATCAATTGGAGAGCAAGGTTTAGACATACCTCAGGTTGATACTGTTGTTTTCTATGAACCCATTCCTAGTGCAATAAGACAGATACAAAGGCGTGGCAGGACTGGAAGGCATGGTGGTGGAAAAGTTATAATATTGATGACTAAAAATACCATGGACGAAGGCTATAGGTGGTCTGCACATCATAAAGAGAAAAGGATGTACAGGAACCTTGAGAATTTGAAGAAAAAATTAACTTTGCTCTTAAATACAAAAGAAGAGAAAATTACAAATTATGTTAAAGGAGATAAAATTAAAATTTTTGCTGATTTTAGGGAAAAAGGTTCTGGAATACTAAAAGAATTGGTTGAGATGGATGTGGATCTAAAGCTTGAAGCTCTGCCTGCTGCAGATTATATATTAAGCTCTAGAGTCGGTGTTGAATACAAAACAGTTGAGGATTTTATCCAGAGCATTATTGACGGCAGATTGCTACAGCAAATTAAAAGTTTGAAGAATAATTTTGAAAGGCCTTTGCTGATAATAGATGGTGTTGAAGATATCTATTCTGTAAGGAATGTGCATGCAAATGCTATAAGAGGAACTTTATCTGCAGTAGCAGTTGATTTTGGAGTTCCAATATTATATACAAAAAATGCTAAAGATACTGCACAATTGCTTAATATAATAGCAAAAAGGGAGCAGGAAGATATTGGAGTGGCCTTTAATGTTCATCCTGAGAAAAAAAATTTAAGTATTAAGGATCAACAGGAGTATGTTATAAGTTCATTGCCCGGTATTGGAACTGGACTGGCAAAACCCATGCTTAAACATTTCAAAAGCGTTAAGAATGTAATCAATGCTGAACAAAAGGAACTTGAGAAAGTTGAAAAGATAGGCAAGAAGAAAGCTGAGAGGATAAGGGATATTGTTGATAGAAAGTATCAAACACTTGATTAAAATGATAAAAGTCGTAGCTGCTCAAATTAAAATAACAAATAATACATTAGAAAATTTGGATAATATAATTAGATATATCAAAAAAGCTTCTTCTAAAAAAGTTGATATTATTTGTTTTCCGGAAACTTCATTATTTTATAATAGGAATAGAAAAGCACTAAAAAAAATACAATTTAATAATCATTTAAAAAAAATAAAAGAATCCTGCAAAGAAAATAAGATTCATTGCATATTTGGCTCCAACACTCTAAAAAACAATAAATTATGCAATTCTGCATTCTTTATTGATGACAAAGGGAAGATGATTTATACTTATGATAAAGTAAATTTATTTAGGGCTGAGAAAGGTAAAGTTATATCTGGAAAAACAAATAAAATAATAAAAACAAAATTTGGCAAAATTGGAATAATAATTTGCTGGGATATTTCTTATCCTGAATTTGTAAAGAAATTAAGCAAACAAGGCGCATGGATTATTTTCTGTCCATCTTATATCAAGAATTATGGAAGGGAACTGGAAAGTTACTTGGATATACCTTATGTAAGGGCATTTGAAAATTTATGTTATTTTGTATCTTGCGACAGCGCAAACAAAGAATGCGCGCAGTATAGCGTTATCTGCAGCCCATCAAAGATTATTGATAAAATTAAAGGTAAAGAAGGTTTAATTGTTGCTGAGCTGGACAGAAGGAAGATTGTTGGGTTGAGGAAGAGGTATAGGTTGGTTTGAGAATTAAAACTTCATACTATTTAATCTCTTAACTCTTTCGTTCATTGGCGGATGTGTCGAAAAGAATTTAAATAAACCTCCTCCACGTAAAGGAGAAACGATAAACATATGCGCAGTTGCCTGGTTTGCATTTCTCATTGGATGTGATTTTGCTCCTGCTTCTAATTTTTCTAATGCGCTTGCTAGACCATTGGAATTTTGGACTATTTTTGCTCCAGTTGTATCTGCTAAATATTCTCTACTCCTGGAAATTGCTAGTTGAATGATTGTTGCTATAAGTGGGGTTATGATTGCTAGTAAAATTAAACTTATTATGTTTCCGCTTCCTCTACTGTCTCTTCCACCAAATCCTCCGAAAATTGCTGCCCAACGAGCCATGAAAGCTACATAAGAGATTACTCCAGCAATTGTTGCTGCTATAGATGAGATTAAGATGTCTCTATTTCTTACATGAGCTACTTCGTGTGCAATAACACCTTTTAATTCTTCATCATTAAGTGCACTAAGAATTCCTTCTGTGGCTGCTACAGCTGCATGCTCAGGATTTCTGCCAGTTGCGAAGGCATTTAAAGACTCGTTAGGGATAATATAGATTTTAGGCATAGGTACTTTTGCTTTTTCAGCAACTTCTTTTACAATCTTGGATAATCTTGGATTATCTGATTCTTTGATCT